>CADBRP010000257.1 GCA_902797095.1 uncultured Eubacteriales bacterium
AACGCGTTTACCGGGTGCACCGGCCTGACGACTGTCACTTTGCCGGACAGCCTGGCGACAATCGGTAATTACGCATTCAGCGGCTGCAGCAAACTGCAGGCTGTGAGGATTCCCGCATATGCAAACATTGTGGGTGAATATGCTTTCCAGAACTGTACCGCGCTGACCAGCTTTGATATTGCCGGGTCGGAGGCACCGCTGAGCATCGGGGGTTATGCGTTTGCCGGCTGCCAGGCACTGGCGAAGGCAAACCTGTCAACCCGGGTTCAGCGAATCGGAACCCATTGCTTCCAGAACTGTACCCAGATGGAATCCGCGACCCTGGGGGCGCAGATCTCCGACCTGGGCCGGGACTGCTTTGTCGGCTGTACCGCACTGTATCAGCTGACGTCAGACATCGTGACGATCCCGGAGAACGCGTTCAAGGGCCTGACCGGCCTGGAAACCGTCAGCCTGGGCGGAAACGTCCAGGAGATCGGCGCTTATGCATTCAGCGGCGGCTCCGCACTCAGAAGTATCGCGATTCCCGAGTCGGTCCGGAAAATCGGGAACGGCGCATTCCAGAATTGCGCGGCCCTGACGGAGCTGACCATTCCCGCATCGGTGACGGAGACCGGCGAACAGATTCTGCAGGGATGCAACGGCCTGCATACGCTTACGGTGAATACCGCGCTGATTCCGGAGAACGCATTCAAAGGCCTGACCGGACTGGAGACGGTGAACCTGGGCGGAAACGTCCAGGAGATCGGAGCCTACGCGTTCAGCGGCGACGCCGCACTCCGGAGCGTTTCCATTCCGGAAACGATCCGGAAGATCGGAAACGGGACATTCCAGAACTGCGCGATCCTGGCGGAAATCAGTATTCTTTCCGTTGACGCAGAAATCGGCGGACAGATTCTGCAGGGATGCACGGGGCTGCGCACGCTGACGCTCGGCATAAGGACCATTCCCGAATCAGCGTTTACGGATCTCTCCGGCTTGACAAACCTGAACTTCACGAGTAATGTGAAGAAAATCGGAGACAGTGCGTTTGAAAACTGCGCCAAGATCATTGAAATATTTATGCCGCCGAACGGTGTAGAAGAAATCGGGGACCGTGCGTTCGCGGGCTGTACCGGGCTGACCAGAGTTTATATTCCCAAGACCCTGAAGAAGATCGGAAGGCAGATATTCTACGGCTGTGAACGGATCAGTCTGATGGCGTTTGAAATGGGTGAAAGTACATTTAACGATAAAAAGAAGGTCGACCGCGGCGCATACTCGATTTCCGCCTGGAAGGAAGGCGCCCAGCTTGACTTCCGGATCAAGTTCGGTTATTCCAAAGACAAGTGGGACAACGAGAAAAAGCAGTGACCGATTTTTACCCGGGCAATTGTAACAAACTGGAAAAAACTGTGTATCAGTATATGCAGGGATGCACCACAAAGCCAAATGAAAGGAGCAAAAATATGGCGATCGATAACGAGAAACTGCAGGGACTGATGGCAGAAGAGAGTTTTGCCGACAAATGGAACGAGGCGCAAAACAAAGAAGATATCCTGGCGCTGCTGAAAGAAAACGGAATGGAGGTTACCGAAGCGGAACTTGACGCATTCCTGGACAGCATTCCGATGGCGGAAGACGGCGAACTGTCCGACGAATCCCTGGAGGGCGTAGCCGGCGGAGCGAGCATAAGATTTGTTCCCATCATAATCAAATTAATGGGTAGTATCTGTCCCCGCTGCAAAATGCCGATCGGGATTGCGGGAAAACTGTTCGGACATGTGTGCAGGCGCTGGAGGTAATACTGTCCGGATCTAAGGAGGAACAGCCATGAATCTTCAGGAAGCAATGAACAGCGAAGAAATCGCAAAGAAATTCGAGAAGATCAGCAGCATGGACGAGGCCGTCAACATTCTGAAAGAATACGGCGTTGAGACCACGGAAGAGGAACTGACCGCCATGTTTCCCAAAGAAGAGGGCGAACTGACGGACGACAACCTGGAAAACGTGTCCGGCGGCTTTATGCTGATTGCAACACTGCCCCTTGCGGCCTTCGCCCTGTGGAAAACGATCAAAAAGATCAAGGGTTCCGGGATCGGGCACAGCGGCGGCGGAAGAAGAGGATAAATTAAGCAAGGCAAATTACCCAAATGGTTCAAATTTTAAATCCATCCGTTACTGAACCTGCCGGCGGTATGCGAATACGGCCAGGGAAAGGGCAGGTTTAAACAAAATAAAACAATAGGAGGAAAAACATCATGACACTGAAAGAAGCACTCAACAACGAGGAAATTGCGAAAAAGTTCGAAACGGCAGGCAGCATGGAAGAGGTGCTCGGCATCCTGAAGGACAACGGGGTTGAAGCTACCGAAGAAGAGCTGTTCGCGGCGATCGGCGAGATGGGTGAACAGGGAGACGGCGAACTGTCGGACGAGAGCCTGGAAAAAGTGGCCGGCGGGGTCAACTTCTTCGGCCTTGGAGCCAAAGTCCTGCTGATGATGCTCAAACTGGGAAAGATTAAAGCGTTCAACCTGCCCAGAGCCGTTCTGAGAATGCTTGGCAAATAATCCGCTTTATTTTTCCTTAATCCGGACGCAGCTGTAATTTATTCCGAACTGTGGTGTATATAAAGACAGTTCCAACGTAATCACTTGGCACAAGCCAGTGAAAATATTAATTCAGGAGGAAACCAAAATGGCAGACCAGAATGTAGTAGCAAAAGTTGAAGAGGCAATGAAAGACGAAGTGTTCGCGCAGAAGCTCGCAGAGACCGAATCTGCTGAAGGCGCTCAGAAGCTGTTCGCCGAAAAGGGCATCGACTTCTCGCTGGAAGAAGTACAGGCGATTGCGAAGTCCGCTCAGCAGCAGGAACAGGGCCTGTCCGGCGAACTCGGCGAAGATGATCTGGAAGCTGTCAGCGGCGGTGTTGCCCTGACGACGGTCGTCACAGTTGCCGGCGTAGTCCTCACCGGAGCGAAAGCCCTGAAGTATCTTGCCGAAGCGTGGAACATCGCCCGCAAGTGGAGATGGTAATCCCTATCTGATCACAGCAAAATCTATTATTCCGGGATTGGTAAAACCAATCCCGGAATATCTTCATGGAGAGAATTTGTGTACAAACTGGAATCATTTAACCTGGAACTGACAACGAAGTGTCCCCTTCGCTGCCCTCAATGCTACTGCACATTGGAGGGCGGGAAAGACCTGCCCAAAGAGACGGCGATCCGGATGATCCGGGAAGCCGCCGAGCTCGGCGCGGAACATGTTGAACTGTCCGGCGGGGAAACGCTTTGCTATCCGTACCTGACCGAACTGGTCCGGGAAGCCAAAGAAAACGGGATCAGTTCCAATATTGCCATTTCCGGCTGGCATTTTGACAAAAAGAAAGCAGAAGAACTGACTGAAGCGGGAATCGGAGGCATTTTTGTTTCCATCAACGCCCCGACGCCCGAACAGAACGCGTTGACCAGGGACGGCTTTGAGTATGCGATGCAGGCGCTGGAAGTACTGGCCGACGCAGGCTTCGGGAACACCTATATCAACTGGGTGATGCACCGGGATACCGCGGATACGCTTCCGGATATGATCCGGCTGGTTGAGCCTTATCACCCCAAAGGCATTGTGATCTTAATGCCCAAACCTGACGCAATGCATACCCTGAATTCGTTTCCGACAACAGAACAGATGGAAACGGTCAAACAACTGATCAAACACAATGAAAGCCATACCGGTATCTATGTAGAGAGCTGTTTTTCCCCATTGCTTGCGCTTATCGGGCGAAACCTGTGGGGAAACCGTAACACGGGCACAGGGAAGGGATGCGGGGCAGGAATCTGCAGCCTCAGCGTCAGCGTGGACGGAACGTTTTCCCCGTGCAGGCATCTGGATTACTACGAACCTTTTGACAGCATGAAGGATTACTGGAACCGGTCAGAAACCCTGGCACACATCCGGGCCCTGAAAGAGGAAGAAAAACAAGCGCCTTGCAGCCGCTGCGAATTTCAAGCCTACTGCCGGCCATGTCTTGCCGTTAATGCCAAACTCAAAAACCAATTAAGCCTTGGAAATGAAAAATGTTTACTATACGAAAAATACCCAAAAGAGAAAGGAGCAGATGATCAGCATGAGTGAAAAAAAGAAAGACGCTGTATCCGTCAGAAAGGAAAAGGTAAACAATCTGATCAAAGAGATGGAGGAAAGCGGATATTCGCTGATTGATCTGTCTGTAGACGGGAGCAAAGCCAATATAATGTCTTTATTTACAGGCCTTGTTCCTTCTCTGATCTTTATTGGATTATTTATACTCCTTTACGGGTGGGAAAAGTTCATCCAGCTGAAGTTTGACCTGATGATGATCTGCTTTATTGTCTCCATCGTCATCCATGAAGGAATCCACGGACTCTTTTTCGGCATTTTTGCGAAAAACCATTTTAAGTCCATCGAATTCGGAATTGTGTGGAAGAGCCTGAATCCGTACTGTTATTGCTCTGAACCGGTCAACAAGGCGCAATATATGACAGCGCTGCTTATGCCGGGTACAATTCTCGGGGTATGCACAGGCATTATCGCATTACTGATCGGCAACGGAACGCTGGTCGGATTCAGCGCACTGAGCTTTTTTGCAGCCGGCGGTGATATATATATTGCCTATCTGATTCTGAAAAACGCCAAAAAGAGAAAAGAAGAATACTATATTGACCATCCGATTAAACCGGGTGTTCTTGTGCTGGTAAAAGAATAAGCAAAAAATGAAAGCAACAACATACAGCATTCAGGATTATTCCAGACGCTATCGCCAATTGCTGCTACCGATACGCGACGGAATCAGCAAAAGCGAAGAATACAGAAAAACAGTGCTGCAGGGGCTGGATACAGCCGGGCAGGACGTCTCTTTCAATTGTGATCAGATTGAGCGGTATACCTGCCGGACGCCGGCGGGGGAAGCGGAGATCATGCTTGTTTCCGACCGGGAAGATTTTGAACATCTGTATCATGCGCTGGCATACAAATGCGAGCCGGTGCCGATTCCGGCATCGGTGGGCGCCGTGACGATCAGCGGGGTCATCAACCGGGAGAAGATCAACCAACACCGGGATGATTACCTGGCCCGGGGGAACACGGACTGGAATGCGGAGTTCAAACGATTCACGGCTGACAAAAGCAATTACTGCGATACGATCACCCTGCTCAGCAGTGGACCCTACAGCTCGATTCCGGCGAAACAGGTTCAGATGACAGACAGTGAATGGGCAGCGAAATCCATTACCATCCGGATGTATCATGAACTGACTCATTTTATCTGCCGGAAACTGTATCCGGAAAAGAAAGATGTGATCCGGGACGAGAT
>CADBRP010000258.1 GCA_902797095.1 uncultured Eubacteriales bacterium
ACCGCTCCGATTCCTCCGGGCGCCAGAGTAAGCATCGCCAATCAGGAGATGAATATAGAAGGAAGACGATCCGGCGGCAAAACGGATTCCATCGGCCAGAGCAACACCTGGGGCGACGGGATCTAAAGCATCACCCCAAGTATCCTGTCATCAGAAGAGCCGTGCGTGAATACCGCGGCTCTTTTTATATACTCCTTTGGCAATTTTGCATTGCTTTTTGCATTGCGTTATTCATTGCATATTGCAATCTATCATTCCGGCCCGTCACAACATAAAATCTAATGCGGAGAGGGAATTGCAATGGCGTTTACACTAAAATCCGACAAAAAGGAAAGCACGAATAAAACGATCCGTTTCCCATGCAGCATGGTCGAACGTATCGAAGCGCAGCTCAGGGAAAAGGACGTTTCCTTTTCTTCTTTTGTCCTGCAGGCGTGCGAGTATGTGCTGGATGATATGGAGTACCATGCCGTTGCTGATGAAGATCCTTCCGCAAAGGCAGCAGAAGCCGACCCGAAAGTCCCGGACCGGAGGTGACAGCGGCCGCGCCGGAAGTCTGCCCCGGACAGAATCAAGGACAAAACAGAGAACAGAACAAAGAACGAAACAAAGTAAAAAAACGCCGGACCGAATGAAGCCCGTAAAGGAGGTCACCCAGATACGAGCTTCAGCGCAGCCGGCGCTTTTGTATTATTGAGTATGCCACATTTTTCAGCTTTTGCGAATGCCGGCGGCACGTTTTCCGGCATCCTCCGGGTCACAGAAGATTCTGCAGAAACGGTACGATGACCCAGAACCCCAGGATACCGCAGCCCAGGCCGATGACAGCTCCCGCGATCACATCCCGGGGGAAATGCACGCCGCCGAAGACCCGGCTGACCGCGAGAAGCGCTCCCGCGATGCCGACAACCACCCCGATCACAGGCGCAAAACGGAACATGGTGACCGCGATGATGAAAATGCTGAACACATGCCTGCTGGGAAACGAATGCCCCTTTGTCCCTTTGCTGATGACTGAAGGGACTCCGAACTTTTCGTAGGGCCGCGGCGCGTTGATCCTGTCACGGCAGAGGCTGAGCAGCACAAAAGAGATTCCCGGGACCAGAAGAGCCGGGAAAAACGCGGGATCCGTCCGGACCGCCAGCGTGGCGAGCAGCAGCGGATAGCTCAGATACACGACCCAGGTCACGACCCGGTTGTACCATATTATACAGTTACGGAGAGACACGGAGGCTCCGACCGCCTCCATCATCCGGCAGTAGGTTTCCTTTTTCATGGCCGGATTCACAGCTCGACCCGGTTCAGGAGCTTTCCCTCCTGCCAGGCGAGCACATTTGCCTCAAGAATGTCGATGATTTTCTGGCGCGTATCGCCGGGCGTCCACGCGATGTGCGGCGTCACGACGCAATTGTCCAGCCCGATCAGCGGATTGTCTGCCTTCGCGGGCTCCGCTGACAGCACGTCCACTCCCGCGCCGGCAAGCTTTCCGGAGCGCAGCGCCTCCGCCAGCGCCTCCTCATCCACAAGGCCGCCCCGCGCCGTATTGATCAGAAACGCGCCGGGCTTCATGGACTCTATGAATTCCCGGTTGATCATCTTCCGGTTTTCCTCTGTCAGCGGGCAGTGCAGCGAGACCACATCCGAGGTGACCGCCGCTTCCCTGTCCCGGCTGTAGATGTTGACCGTCATCCCCAGCGCGCGGGCGATCTCCGCCACTCGTTTTCCGATGGAACCGTAGCCGATGATGCCGATGCTCTTGCCCCAGAGCAGATAGAGCGGTTTTTTCCAGTAGCAGAAATCCGGCGATGTGAACCAGTCGCCCTTTCTCACGCTTTCACTGTGCATCCCCGTCATGTTGGTCAGCTCCAAAAGCAGGGCAATGGCGTGCTGCGCCACAGCCTCGGTGGAATAGGCCGGGATATTGGTGACCGCGATCCCCAAATCCGCCGCGGCCGCCACATCGATGTTGTCATATCCGGTGGCCGTGACTCCTATGTATTTCAGCTTCGGACAGCTTTCCATCAGTTCTCTGGTGATCCTGCATTTGCTGGTCATCAGGATCTCGCAGTCCGCCATGCGTTCAGCGACCAGCTCCGCCGGAGTGCGTTCATATACTGTAAATTCGTCGCAGATATCCTCCAGCTGCTTCCAGGAGAGATCTCCCGGGTTGATTGTATTTCCGTCAAGCAGTACGATTCTCATATTTTTTCTCCTGTCTTTGTTGATTCGCCCACAGTATACCGAATGCGCGGCCGAAATTCAACCGCGGCCGGCCTGCCTTTGC
>CADBRP010000259.1 GCA_902797095.1 uncultured Eubacteriales bacterium
CGACGATCCGCAGCTGCTGGCAGCCCGGGAGACATTCCAGAAGCTGCTGGCACAGTATACAGAGGAGCGCAGGCCTGAACAGCAGAAAGTAATCGAGCTGGGCGGCCTTTGCATCATCGGTACCGAGCGGCACGAATCCCGCCGTATCGACAACCAGCTGCGCGGACGTTCTGGACGTCAGGGCGACCCCGGACAGACGCAGTTCTGCATCTCCATGGAGGATGAGCTGATGCGCCTCTTCGGCGGAGAGCGGATGCAGAATATCGTCAAAAAGCTGGGCGTTGAGGAGGATGAAGCTATCGAGTCCGGCATGATCACCAAGCAGATCGAAAACGCTCAGAAGAAGGTCGAAGGCAGAAACTTCGGAATCCGTAAATACGTTCTGCAGTACGACAACGTCATGAACAAGCAGCGTGAGATCATCTACGGAGAAAGAAAGCGCGTGCTGTTCGGCGAGAATCTGCGCGAGGACGTTTCCATGATGACCAGAAAGCTGATCGACGAGATCGTGGATCCGGTGGTCATCGCCTCCAAGTATCCGGAGGAATGGGATTTTGACACCATCAACAAGGGCCTGACCAGGATCACGGACCGGTTTGAGCCGTTGGAGTTCGACAAGAACGATCCGGAGACGCTGCAGGATCTTCAGAACATGGACGAGCACTCCCTGAAGGAAGGACTCTACATGGATTTCGAGGAGCTGTACGAGGAGAAGGAGCGCGAGATCGGCGCGGACCGGCTGCGTGATGTTGAGCGGATGATCCTGCTGAGAGTCGTGGACAACAAGTGGATGGATCATATCGACGCCATGGATCAGCTGAAGAGCGGCATCGGCCTCAGAGGCCTGGGCGGCCAGGATCCGGCTGCGGCGTACGCGCATGAGGGCTTCGCGATGTTCGAGCTGATGGTCGCGTCCATCCAGGAGGAGTTCGTTAAGTTCTGCTACAACGTCACTGTGAAGACGTCCTCCGAGCGCCGGAACATCACCGGCCCGGGTGAATCCAGAAAGGATGAGTTTGTGGACGAGGCTCCGCAGGGACAGCAGGGGGCGGATGTGCCTCCGGCGGCTGCGGCGGTTCCTCCAAGAGAGAAAAAGCAGGAGACGGTCCGCAGAGACACTCCGAAGGTCGGAAGAAACGATCCCTGCCCGTGCGGCAGCGGAAAGAAGTATAAGCACTGCTGCGGCAGGAACGCGTAGGAAACGCGTAGGAACGCGTAGGAATACAGAGGGAAGGCATTATGTTAAAGACTGAAGAAATCAGGGCATCGATTCCGGGGCTGCAGGAGCAGCTGCGCGAATCAGAGGAATCCCTCAATCCGGAGGAGCTTAAGGAAAAGCTTAAGGAGATCGATGAAAAGGTCGCCGCGCCCGGATTCTGGGACGACCCTGCCTTTGCGCAGAAAGTGATGCGCGAAAAGAAATCGATAGAGGACAGTATGGATGTCCTCAAGGATCTTGAGAGCAGACTTGAGGATCTGCAGGCGATGCTGGATATGGCGGACGAAGCCGAGGCGGGCGGGGACATGGAATCCGCCGAGCTCATGGCGGAGGAAGCGGAGGAATCCGGGGCTTCGCTCGCGGCTGATCTGGAAAGCCTGAAGCTCCGCACTTTGCTGGACGGCAAGTACGACAAGAACAACGCCATCATTTCCGTGCACGCGGGAAGCGGCGGTACCGAGGCGATGGACTGGGCCGCGATGCTGCTGCGCATGTACACGAGATGGTGCGAAAAGCGCGGCTTCAAGTATAAGATGATGGATATGAACGACGACACTGAAGCGGGCATCAAGAGCGCGACGCTTCTGGTGGAGGGCGACTACGCGTACGGATACCTGAAAAACGAAAAGGGCGTGCACCGCCTGGTCAGGATCTCTCCGTTCGACTCCTCGGGGCGCCGCCATACATCTTTTGCTTCGCTGGACGTCACCCCGGAGATCGAGTTCGACAACACCGTCGAGATCAATCCGGAAGATCTGCGGATCGACACCTACCGCTCCAGCGGCGCCGGCGGCCAGCATGTCAACATGACCGACTCGGCTGTCCGCATCACGCACCTGCCGACGCACATCGTCGTCACATGCCAGAACGAGCGCTCCCAGATCCAGAACCGGGAGTACGCGATGAAGATGCTGATGTCCAAGCTGATCGAGCTGAAAGAAAAGGAAGAGAAGGAGTCCCTGAACGAGCTGAAGGGCGACTACAACCAGATCACATGGGGCAGCCAGATCCGCTCATATGTATTCCAGCCGTACACCATGGTCAAGGACCACAGGACCGGCGCGGAGGTCGGCAACGTACAGGCTGTCATGGA
>CADBRP010000260.1 GCA_902797095.1 uncultured Eubacteriales bacterium
AATCTGGCGTCTTCCCGTTCCTCCTGCACAAAGGCTTTGACGACCCTCACCCCGTTGATGTTCTCGCGGATAACGGTGTTCATCGCGTCGATGCGCCTCTGCAGTCGGAGAAACAGCGGGTTGGTCTTCCAGAGGATGAAAATGATATCGAGAAGGACCAGCGGAAATGAGATTGCGAGGATCACGAGAAAGTGCTGGTTCAGGGAAAGCAGGGTGAATGTGCCGGCGACCATGAACATCAGGCACCGCACAAAGCCGCGGACAGACTGCTGGACCAGGCGCTCAAGCTGGGAAATGTCGTTGGTCACGCGGGTGATCAGAGATCCGGTGGTGAACATATCCGTCTGCTCAAAGGAAAGGCGCATGATCCTTTCGAAGCATTTTTTGCGGATATCATTGCCGAAGCGCTGGCTGCAGAAATTGGCCATGGTGCCGCTGGCGATGCCGGACAGCCCGCCCGCGATGACGATCAGGATCATGATGACGCCGGTATGGGTGATCAGGTCGATGTCCGGGACTCCCGTTCCGCCAAGCCCGAGAATGCCGTCGTCAACTATAGTCGCCATGAGCTTCGGCTGGATCATGTCGACAGTTACTTCACAGATCATGAAGAAGATCGCCAGGAGGGCGAAATACCAGTATTTTGCCAGTGTCTTCAGCATGAGACTTCTCCGCGTTGAAAAATCGGATTCAGTAATGAATGTCATTATTATACCGAAACGGGAATAAAAATGAAAGACGCTTGACAATAAGTGAATGATCATTTATTATTGAGACACTCATTGAATTGAGAAAAAGCAGGAGGAAAAAAATGCGTACACGGGATCCGGGAAAGCAGCAGAGGATCAAGGAATCCATGATCCGCCTTGTTCTGAAAGAGGGGATGGGCGGCGCTTCCGTCGCGAAGATCGCGAAAGACGCCGGAGTTTCCCCGGCCACGATATACATCTATTATTCCAGCAAGGAAGAGATGATGGCGGAGGTGTTTTCAGAATGCGCGCATCAGTCGTATAAATATCTTCTCGACAGGCTTCGCCCGGAGATGGACGGAGCGGAACTGATCGACGGGATCGTGCGGGGATATTTTTCCTACACAGTGGAGCATGAGGAAGTTTTCAGCTTTGTGGAGCAGTGCTCCCGCTGTCCTACCGTCGCGGAGGAGGTCTGCGAGGAGGAATGCTGCTGCGGCGTCTTTGATCTGCTTCATGAATACCAGAATAGGGGAATTGTAAAGCGGTACAGCGACCCCGGACTTGCGGCGGTGCTTTTCGCGCCCGTCCGCTTTATCGCCGCGAACTCGGGCGGAACCGCCGAAGAGACGGAAGCGCGGCTTCGCGAGCTGTCCGGAATGCTGCAGGACCTGCTTTTGCTCTGATATGAAATAAGAAATAAAAGGACCAGGGAGGAATATAGAGATGTTAGTTGTACCCGTATATAATATGCTTCTGACGCCGGACGCGACGGTGTTTTTCCAGATGGATCAGCTGCGGCGCAGCGCCGGCGGCAAAGGGATCAGCGCCGGGGAGAAGGTATACCTGATCATCGCGAAGGAGAATCAGGAATTTGACAAGCTCGATGAAGACAGCTTTTACCTGATCGGCGCCGCGGGCGTAATCACCGAGATCAACGAACAGGGATACGCCGCGGTCCGGACACAGTACCGGGTGGAGATCGAGAGCGTGCAGCAGAACGCGGATCACACCTTCCAGCTTACGGTGTCCAGGAGAAACGATATCGATGATATCGATAAGGAAGTGGAAGCGGAAAAACTGAAAAACCTTCTGCAGGAGATGAAGGATTTCGCTTCCGGATTTGAGTGGGGCGCTTCGGCGGAGTTTTATATCCGGCAGATCGACACCATCGGGATGGCGGCATGCTCCATGTCCCCGTGGCTCAAGCTGACCAACGAGGAGCGTTACGCCATTCTGGCGGAGGACAGCCGGGCGAAGCGGACGGAAATGATCGAAGAGGTGCTCTACGATTTCCTTGAGGTCGGCAGGATCACCAATGAAGCGGTCAGCTCCCAGCAGAAGGAACAGCAGAAGATGTACCGGGAATCCGCGATCAAGCGGCAGATGGAGCATCTCCAGAAGGAACTGGATGAAATGCATCCCGAGAACGTGACGGATGTGCAGAAATTCGCGCAGAAGATCGCCGGCTCGGG
>CADBRP010000261.1 GCA_902797095.1 uncultured Eubacteriales bacterium
TCCTGCTCCGCGGGATATTCCGCCGCGATCAGATATGTTCCGGATCCCTTCGCGGCAAAGCTTCCGCCGTTTCCTGAAACGAACGCGCGGATCTTCTCCGCGTGCCCGTCAGCATACGCCAGATACGCCGAGGGCGCTGCTCCGCGCACATCCGCGCCCGCAAAGCTTACCGTTACCGGAACAGCCGGCTCTATCCGGGCGCCGCCGCGGTCAAGGAAGTACAGCTTCACGCCGCGGGCCTCCTGCATCTTCACGCCCCTGCCCTCTTTATCCGCAGCCTGCTGCGCGGCCGACAGGGCTTCCCCGTCCGGGATCCCGTCCGCCCGGATCTTCGCCCCTTCCGGGAGCGCTCCTTCCGGGGCCTCAACCCGCACCGCCATTCCCGCGGTATACTTCAGAAGAGAAGCCGCGGGAGAAGCCGGACTTTTTTCCACAGCAAAAGAGACGCCTGTTAACAGCGTCAATGTCATTATCAAAAGCAGCAGAGCTGCCGGTATTTTCTTCATTTTAATTCTGTCCGGTTCATGCATATCGGCTCTATTTTACACTTATTCCCAAATCGCGTAAAGACAAAATCCGGCATATCTTCAATTCTCTGTTTCTCCCTTTCCCCTTGTTTTTTCCCCGTGAATCTGCTATTCTTACCGTAGTTAGTTTGATATAACTAACTACGGCAGGAGCAAAGGAGGGGACTCCATGACCATTCGCGAAATCATTTACTCACTGGCAAAAAAGAACGGGCTTGCAAAGACCGTCCTGTCAGAAA
This sequence comes from uncultured Eubacteriales bacterium, assembly GCA_902797095.1. Classification (GTDB taxonomy): domain Bacteria; phylum Bacillota; class Clostridia; order Peptostreptococcales; family Anaerovoracaceae; genus Lentihominibacter. The sequence continues at coordinate 767 of CADBRP010000261.1, forward strand.
CGCACGACAGCAGGAACCGTTTCATTTTCCGGCCCGGCTCAGGCTCCGGCACGGTAACATTTCATGTGATCCATGATTACGGCGCCATCGCGGTGCTGGATGTGAATCTGGAGAAGCCGTTCACCTGGTCCGGCATCCGTTCGGACCTTCTGTGGCTGAGCTGCTTCGAGTCCGTGCACGCGCAAAGGCAGGACCGCCCGCTCCTTCCGCATTACCTGTACTCCGGCGGCCCTCCCTCGCTTCCTCCGGACACAGTCTTTTTTCCGGATCTTCCTGTCAGAGGAATTGTTCTCATGGTTCTGGAGGATCATTATGAAGAGCATCTTCTGCGGGATCACCCGGGAGCGGAGCTCAGCCCCGGGCAGATTTTTTCAGCCGTAAACGGCCTGCGCTGTCCCTTCGCTTTTCCTCAGATCTCTGACCAGATCCGCGGCTTTCTGCCGGCAGCCGATCCGGTTTATGAAGAGATTTTCTTTGAAAGCAAGTTCAATGAACTGATGGTGCTGTTTTCAGGAAGCCTTCCGGAGTCGGGTCTCCGTCACCGGTCCAGGATCCCTGAAGACGACCTTCTCGCGGTTTCCGCTGTAACCGCCTATATAGATGAGCATCTGCATGAAAGCCCCGGCCTGGCCGCCCTCGCCCGGCATGTCTATATGAGTCCGTCCAAGCTGAAATCGCTGTTCCGGGAGGTCACCGGCTACAGCATCAGCGAATACCGCTCATACCGCCGCATCTACGTCGCGAGGCATCTGCTGGAAACCACCGGGATGCCGGTGTCCGCGATCGCCCGCCGATGCGGTTATCAGAAGCCGAGCAACTTCAATACCTTCTTCCAGAAATACATGGATATGTCACCCAGAGAGTATCGGGAAGCCGCGCGCTGACACCCGTCGCGGCGGCTTCCCCGCACCTCCTTTCCATAAACACTAAAACAGGAGATGCCGCACACTTTATTAAGTGCGGCATCTCCTGTTTTTTCTGGCACCCCTAGCCGGAATCGAACCAGCAACTAACCCTTAGGAGGGGCTTGTTATATCCATTTAACTATAGAGGCTCGTACCTGTGATTATGATACCACAGGCATTCCTGCTTTTTCAAGAGTAATCTGCCGTAATGCGTCCTTCCAATCGGGAGAACCGGCTCGCCCGGAAGAACTGTGGCTCGCCCGGGACCCGCGGCTCGCCCGGGAACCGCGGGTCGCAGCCAATCGGACCGGCTGCGGCTGTCCTACCAGGAGCCGCCGCCTCCGCCGCCGCTTCCGCCGCCTCCGGAGAAAGAACCGCCCCCGCTGCTGGACGGCGAGGATGTCATGGAGGAACCGACGCTGCTCATCATGCTGTCCAGGGAATTGGAGAAAGCAGACGCGTCAAAGCTTCCGCCCGTTGTCGTTCCCGAGACATACCATTCAGGCGCCTTTACTGCCAGTGAAGCAAAGCGCTCTGCGTATACCGCCGTCACTCCCAGAGCGAATGCAAAGGCGAGATTCTTGTAATAATATTCGGGGTCCTGCTCCGCCAGCATTTCCATACGATCCTTTTCCGCAAGCTTCAGGAACCGCTTGTATCCGCGGATCTTCCCCAGCAGGTCCGTGTAGTAATCGGTCTTCTTTTCACAGAATCCGCTCAGGATGGCGATCAGCAGGCACAGCGCCGTTCCAATCAGGAACGGGATCGTCTGATACGGCATGAAGGTGTCGAAGAGCCTCATCGTAAGCAGCGGCAGAATGATCGCGAGAGACCAGAGGATGTACCCGATCGGTCCGCGCTTTCCTTTTTTGACCCGCGCCGCAATCGCGAAAAACGCGACGATTATCGGAACGATCTGGAACAAAAGCAGGAAGATGCTCATGATGAAGTCACCATCCATGATGAACGGACTTCCATTCGCGATCTTTGAGATGATAACCAGCGCGGCCATCAGCAGGGAACTTCCAAAAAGAATCACATGCGCGAAGACACCTGCCTTTTCATCATAAAGCTTGTTTTCATACCGTTTTACGATGGCTTTCTCAATTTCGTTGACGGTCTTGTAGAACCTGTCTTCCAGATCCTTCATCGTTACCACGCTGCGCTCGCCGTCATCGAACAGGCCGCGCATGAATGCGGCTTCTCCGATTACCTTTCCTTTGTACGGTTTTACCTGCTCGAATTCGTAGGTGGTCTTCGTCTTTTTCTTCCGGAGTCCGGCTTTCTCCTCTTTTTCACGGATCCTGATATAGCCTTTGTCCGCCAGTGTCAGCAGGATGCTGATCACGTGATCGGCTGAAACTTCCCCCTTGTCAAGGTAGCCCACTTCCGGCGCGGAAAGCCCCTTCGGCGGATAGAATTCCTCTGTTTCCACGACCGCAGGATCGCGTCCGTATCTGGTCCACAGATAGATTCCGCATGCCGCAAACAGGATGATCAGGCCGACGATCACATACAGCGGAGCACTCGACTGCTTCGCCTGCCGCGTAAAATATCCTTCCGGCAGCACCGCTCTGATCGTCAGGCCGCGCAGCGTATCCTGCTCCGTCGACCCCTTGACGACCCGGTTTCCTTCTGTCTCAAAGGCAACCTGCTCCTGGTTTCCGGTCTTCATCCCGACATTGTTCATGTCGATATCCTTCGGAAATGTCACGCGGAAAGAAACCTTTTCGATCGCCTTCGCCTCCCAGTCCGTTCCGACCAGATTGTGATAGACCTCATCCGCGCCCTGCAGGTGATCCCCCTTCATATCATATACATAGCTGTATTTGTATGTGACGTCAGTTTTCTCGTATTTGTCGGGATCGCCGATCCGGATCCTGAAATCGGAGCCGTCATTCTCCTTCTCCCACTTCTGCCCGGAAAGCATTTCAAAATCCCGGACGCTCGCGTAAAACGCGCTGTGCTGCCCGTCCCTGTCCAGCGACACATACGCCGGGATCTCCCTGTAGATCCCGTGGCTTGACGCGGTAAAATGCACGTCCAGCGTTTCCGTTATAAGGTAGGTGTCATCCTCCCTGACGTCCATCTGGATGTCCATGGACTTGATGATGAAATTCGACGCCGCATGAACCTGGGAAAACGGCATGACAGCGGCTCCCGCAGCCACCGCAACCAATATTGCTATTAAAATCGAGGTCAGGATATGTTTCAGAGAACTCCGGATCATAGATCTGCTCCTTCCTGTTCCGATCCGCCGGGCATATCATCCGGCCGGATCATCCGATATTGTAAAA
>CADBRP010000262.1 GCA_902797095.1 uncultured Eubacteriales bacterium
CCGGCTTCCTCCATCCAGCCGCGGATGAGAGCCCTGCACGCGGCGTCCTCTTTCGTATACCCGGCCCTCCAGAGATACCCGTCTCTCTGTGAAACATCCGCGAGCTCATCCAGCTTTTGCTCGATCAGGAGGCCGAGCTTCTGTTCCTCCATCATTCTTCCTTCGTTCCTTCCTTCTTCCCTTCTTCATCATCCAGCGCGTATCTTCCGTATCCGGGCTCAGCTTCGATCGCCCCGCCGTGATAAACGGTCTTGCCGCGCACGATGGTCCGCTCCACAGTGGTCTTGACCTTCCAGCCCATCACCGGCGTCCATGGCTGCTTGTAAAAAAGCCTGTCCTCGCTGACCGTCCATTCCCGGTCCGGATCCAGAATGACCAGATCCGCGTCCGCGCCGGGCTGCAGCGTTCCCTTCTTCGGATACATCCCGTACTTTTTCGCGGCGTTTGTGCTGGTGAGCCTGACAAAAGCGTTCAGGTCCAGGCCCCTCTTCCCGACCGCTTCATCAAAAAGCATCGGAAAGCATGTCTGGATAGATGTCATTCCGGGCGGAGTGCTGAACGCGTTCCCTTCACCTTCCGCCTTTTCCTCATAAGTATACGCGCAGTGGTCTGAGCCGACGAATTGGATGTGTCCCTTTTTCAGTTCGCTCCACATGTCCTCCACATTTTCTTTTCTTCTGAGGGGGGGATTGCAGATTCCGTAGGTGCCGAATTCCTCAAGCATATCCCGGTTAAAAAGCAGGTAATGCGGACATGTTTCCACGGTGATATTCACGCCTTTTTCCCTGTATGCCTGAACGATCCGGAGGCTTTCCGCGGTGCTGCAGTGCGCCACATGCGCGGACGCGCCGGTTTCCTGAGCAAGCTTCGCGAGCCGCTCCACAGCTTCTGTCTCCGCGATTTCCGGCCTGCCGTCAGGGTAATCCGCGGGCGCGGTCCTTCCCTCACTGATCATCTTTTCCGTACAGGATGACACGATATCATCGTTTTCACAGTGCACGATCAGCGGAAGGCCGATCTCCCGCAGTTTCTTCATGTGAAAAAGCAGCTGCCCGTCATTCATCTTCGGAATCTCCGGTGAGTACGGCATGAACGCTTTGACGCCTGCGGCGCCGGCTTCTTTCATTTTGATGAGTTCATCCGCGTTATCAGGATTGCACGCGCCGAACAGAGTATAGTCGACCACAGCCTTTTCCTTTGCGATCGCGTCTTTATCCGCAAGTATCTTTCCGGTGGAAGGCGACGGGAATGTCATCGGATGTTCGATCACCGTAGTGATCCCGCCGGCGGCGGCAGAACAGGTTCCCGTGTAAAAATCTTCACTTTCCGTAAGTCCGGGATCATTCAGATGAGCGTGAGGATCAATGAATCCGGGGAGCACGATCAGCCCCGACGCGTCGATGGTCTCTGCCGCTTCAAAAACAGGCTCGGCCGTCACTGCAGCTATTTTGCCGTTTTTAACATAGACGCAGCCGCAGAAATCCTGCAGCGCGTCAGCGATTCTCCCGTTTGTTATTGCCAGATCAAACATAGCATTATCCTTTCTGATCAGTTATATCTGTCAATGGCTGCCTAAAGCAGCAGATTCGACGCGAGAACGATGATCGGAAGGGAAATGATCGTCCGCTCCATAAAGATCACGAACATATTCCCTACATTGAGCCCGACCTTCGCGTTCATCGCGAGAATTCCGACTTCAGTCATAAAGATGATCTGCACCAGCGAAAGCGTTCCGATGATGAACCTTGTCTTCAGTGAGGTGATGCCGATTCCCAGCAGAGCGGGAATGAACATGTCGATGAATCCCGAAATCGTCGCGGGCCCTGCCGCGAACGCTTCTTCGACTCCCATCAGGTTAAGATACCATCCCATCGGATAGGCGAGATAATCGAAAATCGGAGTGTATTCAGTGATGATAAGGCCGATGGTTCCCCAGGCCATAACGATCGGAAGTGTTGTTACGTATATATTCATCAGGAGCTTGACTCCGCTGACCAGAATCTTTTTAAGAGAGAATGTCTGCGCGCTCTC
>CADBRP010000263.1 GCA_902797095.1 uncultured Eubacteriales bacterium
AGATTCACATTGTCTCCGCGGAGAGCCTGCCGGATCATGTCGGCCCCGCGGCAAAGCCCGTCAAGATCAAGCTCCGTGAGCTGCGCCAGGTCATCTTCCCGGCAGAGCCTTCTGCCGCCGATGATTTCCCGCGCCAGTTTAAGAGGGTCGTATGTCATAGTAAAAATCCTTTGTTATCGTTCTTTGGAAAACCAGTCTTTCATTACGGTAAGCACCTGCGTCAGCTGCTCCTCGGTGATGATGTAGGGCACCATGGCGTAGAGGTAATTCAGAAACGGGCGGTTGAAGACGCCCCGTTCCCGCGCAAAGGCAGGGAATCCGTCCAGCGTTTTTTCATCATAGACTTCCAGACAGACGCAGGCGCCCATGATGCGGATCTCCCGGATCCGGGGATCGCTGAAGCCGGCCATTTCCCGGCGGGTGATCTCCTCGATCCTGCGGATCTTTGACATGTAATCATCCCGGTCAAAGATCTCGATCGCTTTCAGCGCGGCGCTGCAGGCGAGGGGATTGCCCATGAAGGTGGGCCCGTGCATCAGCGCCTTGTCCGGGTCATCGCTGTAAAAAGCCTGGAACACCCCGTCCCGGGCAACGGTGACCGCATGGCCGATGTGGCCGCCGGTAAGCGCCTTGCCCAGAACGAGAATGTCCGGAAGGACCAGATCGGACACGAACCGGTTTCCGGTCCTTCCAAAGCCGCAGGCCACCTCATCAAAAATAAGCAATACATCATATCGGTCGCATAGTCTGCGGGCTTTTTCGAGAAAAGAGATATCGTACATGCGCATGCCGCCGGCGCCCTGAAGCAGGGGCTCTGCGATAAAGCAGCTCAGGCGGCCGTGATATCTTTCAAAAGCTTCCTCCAGAGCGTCTTCCTCAGCCGGGATATGGATGAAATCCGGATCCGGGCCGAAAGCTTCCAGAACGAAATGATAGTCCGGATCGTCCCCGGCCTTCATGGCCTGAAAGGTGTCGCCGTGGTAGGAATGCTCCAGCGCGAGGACACCGGTGCGTCCTTCAGTCCCGCGGTTCAGATGATACTGCAGGGCCATTTTGAGAGCCACCTCGACGGCGACGCTGCCGGAATCCGAGAAAAAGCAGTGGTTGAGATCTCCGGGAAGCCAGCCTTTGAGCTTTTCGGCCAGCTTCAGCGCGGGTTCATGGGTGAGCCCGCCCAGCATGACATGGGAGAATTTCTCCGCCTGGTCAGTGATTGCTTTTGTGATATCGGGGTGGCGGTAGCCGAAATCCATCGCCCACCAGGAGCTGATGGAATCGATCATCGGACCTTCCGGGGTCTCGAGAAAGACGCCGTGGGCGTCGGTGATGAGGATGGGATCCTCCATTGTTTTCATTTGTGTGTAAGGGTACCAGATCATAGTTTTTCCTCGGTTTTTTTGCGGGCCGCCCTGCTTTTGGGGCTGCGGGCAGCCCTGCTTTTGCGGCTTATTCATACAGCGCGGCGAGCTCCGCCGCGTCCATCGGGAATTCTGTGCTGCCGTCCATGACGCAGGCGAGGACGGGGAGTCCGGTCATCGTCTCGCACATATACTTGTTGTCCTCTTCCATCACATCTCCCGGATGCCAGTGGTTGAAGATGATGCCTTTCACCGGAAGATCTCGGGAGCGCATATACTCCGCGGTCAGCACCACGCTGTTGATCGTTCCGAGCCCCGCGTCCGCGACGATGAGCGACGGGAGCTTAAGCATGCGGATGATGTCCTCGAGCATAAGATTAGAGGGGGCGGCGGCATCGGCGCTCTGTTCCTGGTCGCTTAGCTTCCGGTCAGACGGCTCTTGACCAGAAGACCCCTTGCAGGTCTGCTCTTTGCCGCACTGCTTCCGGCCGTAAAGCCATTGGCCGGGCAGTTCCCAGCGGATCGGGCAAAGGATGCCGCCGCTTCCCTCTGCAGTGATAAATTCGTATTTTTCGCGGACTCTGCGGTAAGCTTCCTTTACCGCGGAAATCTCGACCGGCCCGCCTTCCAGCCTTGCGGCCAGATGCGGGGAGTACGCGTTTTCGTAGATATAGGGGCACATCTCCTCCAGCGGCTGACCGATCCCGGAAATCCTTTTTACATGATCGGCGTCGCCGGGGATCAGAGTCCCGTCTGATCTTCTGTCGTTACCGCTCATCGCGGCCTTGAAATAAGCGGCGCTCCGTCCGCTGTCATGAAGCTTCTTTGTGATGAGACCGGCGATGTATGTTTTGCCGATGTCGGTGCCGGTTCCTGTCAGAAATAT
>CADBRP010000264.1 GCA_902797095.1 uncultured Eubacteriales bacterium
GGCGGCAAAACCGGGGTCAACCTGAAAGCAGGGAAGAACCTTGCCGGCGCCTTCTGGCAGCCGAATCTGGTTCTTTTCGATCCCGCAGTCCTCGCGACTCTGTCCGAAGAACTGCTTCTGGACGGGATGGCGGAAATCCTGAAGGCCGGCTTCATCACGGATGAGGGCCTTCTTCAGGAGGCTCTGGCGCTCATCGGCGGCCCGCAAAAGCAGGACGGCCCGGCGCGCTCGCTCAAAACCTGCGAGCCTGACGCCTTTGTCCCCCTGATTGGCAGAGCCATCGATATCAAACGAAAAATCGTAGAAGAGGACGAGCGGGAATCCGGCAGCAGAAAGCTCCTGAACCTGGGACATACCCTTGCCCACGCCATCGAGAAGCTCAGCGGATACACCATTTCCCATGGGGCCGCGGTCGCCATGGGAACCGCCATGATTGCAAAAGCGGCGGACGGGCTCGGCTGGTCCGAACCCGGATGCGCGGATAAGATCCGGGAGGTCCTGAGTCAGTTCGGCTTCAGGCTGGACTGCCCCTTCCCGGCAGACAGACTCGCGGAGGCGGCCCGCGGAGATAAAAAAGCCGGCGGCACCTCCATCACCCTTGTTATTCCCGCGGCATTCGGCCGCTGCGTTTTGAAGGATATCCCTCTGGATGATCTCGAACAGATCATCACGAAAGGACTGTGAATATGGACATCACAATCATACCCGGCAAACTGCATGGAACTATCGACGCACGTCCTTCCAGGGAGAGCGCCCTGCTTCATGAGACAGCGCGGAGGCTGACACACTTCCCCGCTGTTCCGCAGAATCCCGGAAAGGCAGATGACCTCTGGGATCCGGATCTGGAGGCAGTCAGACAATGCATGACGCTGATGCCGGGGGACGCGCCTCAGCTCCCCTGCGCGCGGAGCGAAAACGCGTTCTGCCTTCTGCTTCCTGTCGCCGCTGCGCTGAAGCACAAATGCTCCTTTACCGGCACCGGGACTCTGCCCGATCTTCCTATCACGCCATATACGGACCTGCTGAGAAAGCACGGCACCGCCTTCAGCAGAGGAACCATGAAAATCCGCAGGAGGGACCGGGGAAAATTCCAGGAAATCTGCACATTGTCCGGCAGGATGACCTACGGCGATTATTCCCTGACCGGAAGAGAATCCCCGTATTTTATAGCAGGACTTCTTTTCGCCCTGCCTTTCCTCGAGGGAAACAGCACGGTGCGGATGACCACCCTTCCGGACTCGATCGGGTTCGTGCGCATGGCGGTCTCCGTTCTGCGGGACTGCGGCATTGAGATAAGCGATACTGTCGACGATTACGGATATCCGTTTTTCAGCGTTCCGGGCAATCAGAAATTCCGGCTTCCGGATACGGCCGCCATTGAAGGCGACTGGGGAGCCGCGGCTCTCTGGCTCGCGTGCGGCGCCATCGGCGGAGACGTTACCATCCGGGGCCTTTCAGGCGACTCCTGGCAGAACGCCCGCCAGATTCTGGACAAGCTTCGTTCGCTGGGAGCCGGAACCGGCTACAGCAGCGCCGGCGCAAATGTGATCGCGGGGAAACTCCGCGGCTGCAATATCAACGCGGCTCACATCCCGGAACTCGTTCCGGCGCTTTCCGTGGTCATGGCCACGGCACCCGGAACATCGATGCTGACCGGCCTGGACGGACAGGATCAGAACTCCGTCTTCAGGGCGCTGGATGTTCTCGGCGCGGATGTCTCCAACGGCGGCTCGGGATTTTCCTTTACCGGAAAGGCGATCCTGACCGGCGGAGAGATCAATTCCTTCAGCGATCCCGCGGTCGTAATGGTTGCCGCCGCCGCGTCCTGCCTTTGCAGAATGCCGGTCACCATCCGCAACGCGGGCGTCGTCAACAGAGTTTACCCGAATTTCTTCGATGATTTCGAAAAGCTGGGCGGCGTGATCGAGCGCTGACCCCGGAGGATAAGATATGAGCAAACCGGCCAACGATACAATGACCCGAAGCTGCATTGACTGCGCCGCCGGCGCCTGCGACGGCAAAACCGGCGGATACCCCGGCTTCTGCGTGTCCGCGGAGTCTTCCCCCGAATTCAACGCGCTGAAAGAAGAATCCGTGCGCCTTTACGCGGAAAACGAGGAAGACCGGCGGATATCCGCGGCCGCGGCAGCTGTCGAGTATGAAAACTACTGCAAAATGACCCGCGTTGAGGAGATCTGCGAGTTCGCGAAAAAGATCGGCGCGCGAAGGCTCGGCATCGCCACCTGCGTCGGGCTGCTCTCGGAGGCGCGAACCGCGGCGAAGATCTTTCGCCATAAGGGTTTCGAGGTGACGGGCATCGCGTGCAAAGCCGGGACTGTCCTTAAATCCGACGTCGGCCTCGACCCTGCCTTTGAAGAACTCGGCCCGCATATCTGCAACCCCGTTCTGCAGGCGAAGGTCCTGAACGAACGAAAGACCGATCTGAACATCGTGATCGGTCTCTGTGTCGGCCATGACAGCCTTTTCTACAAATATTCCGATGCCCTCTGCACCACTCTTGTCACCAAGGACCGGGTGCTCGGGCACAACCCGGCAGCGGCGCTTTACCAGGCAGACAGCTACTACAGCAAACTGCTGAAATAGCGGATTGCCGAGACGGCAGACGCCAGTTTGAGCTGCATATATAGCTCCGGATCTCCGGACGCTTCAAGCCCCGTCAGTTCCCGGATCCTGCCAAGGCGGTAGCGCACCGTGTTCTGATGGCAGTGGAGGATCTCCGCCACCCTGCGGATGTCCCCGCCCGCGCACACATACGCCGCCGCTGTCTCCGCCAGGTCCTCCCGGTTCCGAATCCCGCCGAGGATCCCATCGGCAAATTCCCTGACCGCCGGCGCTTCGGCAACCGGCAGCAGCATCCTGTAAACGCCGGATTCCCCGAACCGGTCAAAACCCGAAATGAAATCCGAGATCCCGGCATCCGCCGCGGTCTTTTTTTCTGCCTGCGCCGCGATAAAGCAGTACCTGCTTTCCCGGAAGGCCTGATCCAGATTCCGGGCGTCATGCACATCGCTCAGGGCGGGCGCCAGCGTCTCCGGGATCCCGGACAGATCCATGACCTGCCGCAAAATCAGGCGGTGGGCTTCCGCCTCCTTTGAAGATGAAGTGGTGATGATAAACAGGCCGTCCTCATAGCGGACCATCAGCGCCCTGTCCCGCAAACCTTTGCTGAGGTAAAACGCACGCAGCGAACGGCCGGCGTCAAACCCAAAAGCGGCCGGTTTCACAGCGCCGGGCTTTCCAGTCTGCCCGGAGCCATCAGATCCCTCCGGAAGCCCCTCCGGAAGTCCCGCGCCGCGCCCGCTGACAAAAGCAGCGGTGACATATCTTCGCAGCTTCAGCGAGATCCCCTTCAGAATGATGTCCAGCTCCGACCGGCTCATCCGCCCTTCCAGCATCGCGCGGATCTTGTCCTCGGACAGATACTCCTTATCGTCGAACTGCACC
>CADBRP010000265.1 GCA_902797095.1 uncultured Eubacteriales bacterium
AGAAGGAGCGGAAATGATCCGCAGATACGCTTCGAAGATCGAGGGGACCGAATTCCGTTTTGAATATTCCCCTGAGAGCTTTACAGGAACGGAAATGGATTACGCGGCTGAGGTATGCAACGCGGTGATCGATATCTGGAAGCCGACTCCTGAGAACAAGGTGATCATCAATCTGCCGGCGACGGTGGCCATGTCCATGCCGCATGTATACGCGTCCCAGATAGAATACATGTGCGAACATCTGCACAGCAGGGAATGCCTTGAGATCTCGCTGCATCCCCATAACGACAGGGGAACCGCGGTCGCGGACGCGGAACTCGGTATCCTGGCGGGCGGCGACCGTGTCGAGGGAACGCTGTTCGGAAACGGCGAGAGAACGGGCAACGTGGACATCGTAACAGTGGCGATGAATATGTATACTCACGGTGTTGATCCGGGACTGGATTTTTCCAACATGCCCGAGGTTGTGGAGACATACGAGAAATTCACCGACCTCAAGGTGCATCCGAGACAGCCCTACGGCGGGCAGCTGGTATTCGCGGCGTTCTCCGGCTCGCATCAGGACGCTATCGCAAAGGGCATGAAGTACAGGATCGACAATGATCCCGGTCGGTGGACCGTGCCGTACCTGCCTTTGGACCCGAACGACGTGGGAAGGGAATACGAAGCGGATGTCATCCGCATCAACAGTCAGTCCGGAAAGGGCGGCGTAGCCTACATCCTGGAACAGAATTTCGGATATCTGATTCCGCCGGCAATGCGGGAGGAGATCGGATACATGGTCAAGGGCATCTCCGACAGACAGCATAAGGAGCTGTCCCCGGTGGAGGTGTACAAATCCTTCGCGAAGGAGTACATCAATGTGTTCGATCCGATCGACATCACGGACGCGCTCTTCGAGAAGGCCTCGGATTACAAATCCAATGACGGCATGATAGCGAAGATAAAGGTGCGGATCAAAGACCGCGAATACGAGTTCGAGGCGCTGGGCAACGGACGTCTGGACGCCATCAGCAACGCACTGAAGATGTCGCCCTACACATTCAACTATAAGTTCATCACCTACTCCGAGCACGCTCTGTCCGCGGATTCCCACTCCAAGGCAGCGGCGTATATCTGCATCGAGGATCAGGAGGGCTCTCAGTTCTGGGGCGTAGGAACGCATGAAGATATCATCCTGGCTTCGGTCAACGCTCTGGTCAGCGCGCTGAACCGCATGAACAGGACAGACCATTTCGTTAAGTAATACAAGTGATATATAAAAATGGAGGAAAGATAATATGGGAATGACAATGACCCAGAAGATCCTCGCGGCGCACGCGGGACTGGAGGAAGTCACGGCAGGACAGCTCATCCGGGCGGATCTGGATATGGTGCTGGGCAACGACATCACCACGCCGGTCGCGATCCGGGAATTTGAAAAAGCCGGGTTCGGCGGCGTCTTCGACCGTGAAAAGATCTCCATCGTTATGGATCATTTCACACCGAACAAGGACATCAAGTCAGCTGAGCAGTGCGTAGAGTGCCGCTGTTTCGCGAAAGAATATGATATTGAGAATTTCTTCGATGTGGGAAGGATGGGCATCGAGCACGCGCTGCTTCCTGAGCAGGGCATCGTCAAGGCCGGCGACTGCATCATCGGCGCGGATTCCCATACCTGCACATACGGAGCTCTCGGCGCGTTCTCCACAGGAGTCGGAAGCACGGATATGGCCGTGGGCATGGCGACGGGCCAGGCCTGGTTCAAGGTTCCGGAAGCTCTGAGATTCAACCTGACGGGAGAGCTTTCCGAGAATGTCACCGGCAAGGACGTGATCCTGCATATCATCGGGATGATCGGCGTGGACGGGGCGCTGTACAAGTCCATGGAATTCGCGGGGGAAGGCGTGAAGAGCCTTTCGATGGAGGACCGCCTTTGCATCTCCAACATGGCCATTGAAGCCGGCGGCAAAAACGGCATCTTCCCTGTGGACAGGATCACGGAGGAATATATGAAGGAAAGAGTCGAAGGGGAATGGAAGGTATACGAGGCGGACGAGGACGCTGTCTATGCCGCGGAATACACCATCGATCTGTCAGAGCTCAGGCCGACGGTCTCGTTCCCGCATCTTCCTGAAAATACGAAGACCATCGATGAGGTGGGTGACATCCCGATCCAGCAGGTCGTTATCGGCTCCTGCACCAACGGACGGATCGAGGATATGGCAATGGCTGCGAAGATCCTTCAGGGGAAGAAGGTACACGACGATGTGCGGGCCATCATCATCCCGGCGACCCAGGAGGTATACAAGGAGTGCATCCGCTGCGGATACATGGATATCTTCATCGACGCGGGCTGCGCGGTTTCCACGCCGACCTGCGGACCGTGCCTGGGAGGGCACATGGGGATCCTCGCGGCGGGAGAACGCTGCGTCGCGACCACGAACAGAAACTTTGTCGGCAGAATGGGCCATGTTGAGTCAGAGGTCTATCTGGCAAGCCCGGCGGTAGCGGCGGCTTCCGCGGTCACGGGCAGGATCAGCGGACCGGACGAGGTCCTGGGCTGAAGGAAAGTTGGAGAAAACAGTACAGAAGGAGATCGAATATGAAAGCGAACGGAACCGTATTTAAGTACGGAGACAATGTGGATACGGATGTCATCATTCCGGCGAGATATCTTAATATCGCTGATAAAAAGGAACTTGCGGAGCACTGCATGGAGGATATCGATACGGAATTCGTGCATAAGGTTTCCGCGGGGGATATCATGGTAGGCGGAGAGAACTTCGGATGCGGATCCTCCCGGGAGCACGCGCCGATGGTGATCAAGGAGAGCGGCATCGACTGCGTGATCGCGAAGACCTTCGCGAGGATCTTTTACCGCAACGCCATCAATATCGGGCTTCCGATCCTGGAATGCCCCGAGGCGAGCGAAGGCATCAGCGACGGGGACAGCGTTTCCATTGATTTTGATTCCGGCGTCATCACAAACGAGACGACCGGTCAGACTTTCCAGGCTCAGCCCTTCCCTGAATTCATCAAGGATATCATGGCGAGCGGCGGCCTCGTTAACAGCCTGACAAAGAAGAAGTAGGAAATAGGGATAACGGAGGATAAGGACATGAACTATAAGATCGCGGTGATCCCCGGGGATGGGATCGGGCCGGAGGTCATCGGCCAGACTTTGCGGGTGCTGGACGAGATCGGAAAGAAATACGGACACGAGTTTGAATATACGGAGGTTCCGGCAGGCGGAAACGCCATCGATTCGGAAGGGGAATGCCTTCCGCAGAAGACAGTTGAGATCTGCAAAAGCAGCGACGCCGTCCTTCTGGGCGCGGTAGGCGGCCCGAAATGGGATCATCTGCCCGGCAGTGAACGTCCGGAAATGGCACTTCTGGGACTTCGCAGCGCCCTGGGCCTGTTCGCGAATCTCAGACCGGCGATGCTGTTTGAAGAGCTGGCGGACGCGTGCCCGCTGAAGCCGGAGCTCGTATCCGGCGGCCTTGACATCGTGGTCGTCCGGGAGCTGACCGGCGGCATCTACTTCGGCGAAAAAGGCATCGTTGAGGATGAAAACGGCACAGCGGCCTATGATATTGAGAAGTATTCCGAAATGGAGGTCCGCAGAATCGCGAAGGTCGCCTTTGACATGGCGATGAAGCGCGGAAAGAAAGTCACCAGCGTGGACAAGGCGAATGTTCTGGAAAGCTCCAGGCTCTGGAGAAGAGTGGTCACAGAAGTGGCGGCGGACTATCCCGAGGTGGAACTCAATCACTTCTACGTGGACAACGCGGCAATGCAGCTGGTGCGCGGCCCGAAGCAGTTCGACGTGATCGTGACCAGCAATATCTTCGGCGACATTCTGTCGGATGAAGCCAGCCAGGTCACTGGTTCCATCGGAATGCTCCCGTCGGCGTCCCTTGCTACCGGCAACTTCGGAATGTATGAGCCGGTACATGGATCCGCGCCTGATATTGCCGGACAGGATCTTGCCAACCCCATGGCGACGATTCTCTCCGCCGCGATGATGCTGCGCTACACCTTCGGGCTTCTGGAAGCGGCGGATGATATTGAAGCGGCGGTGCAGAAGGTGCTGGCTGACGGCTATCGCACAGCTGATATCGCAAAGGCAGGGGAGCCTGTCATCGGCACAAAGGAGTGCGGCGACCTGATCGTTGCCGCTGTACGCGGGGAAGCATAAGTTCCGGCCGCAGCTGTTTTGAACGCTTTGGCTGTTCTGGCCGTTTTAGCCGCTCCGGGCCGCTGCGGGCGGCTTTGAGGATGGAAAAATATAACATTTCTTGTAAGATGAAAGCGGGAATTGGATATAATCCAATTTCTGCTTTTTTTTCGTTCTGCTGTACGGGCTGATTTTGGAACAAACAGCTCTTGATTATAAATAGTCCAAGATTTCTTCGGCCAAAGTTGGAAT
>CADBRP010000266.1 GCA_902797095.1 uncultured Eubacteriales bacterium
AGGCACGGCGGTTTTGCATAATGAACTGAAGGAGAAATGTTATGCAAAGTTTGAAAAGATCGATGATTATCCTGTGGTCGCTGCGCTGATGATCGGAGTGATCTTTCTGGTCACCGCCACGACCGCCTACGCGACTGAGACGGATGTCGTCTATGTGAACGCTGCCGGCGAAGATATGGGCACCGAGAAATGCGAACTAGTCAACTCTGAAGTCACGACCTGGTCGGAGGGTTGGTACGCGATGAAGTTTGGCGTGATCATCTGGGGGCAGAGCGAAAGCAAAGGCTGGCTGAGAATATATGGTAAAACAGACTACCACGCCGGTATCGGCGGAGAGCCCGATTCCTCTGAAACCGGCAGCCTGACGATCAACGGAGGTCGTATTATCATACAGGGAGGCAAAGGCACATGCTATATCTATACCTACGCGCACAACGGAGTGTGCAAGCAGACCAGGGTGACCGCAAGATAGAATTGCAGAGCATACCCGATTCTGATATAATACGAGTCGGAGTGTTTGAAAAGCCATGACAGAAGAAATCATTAAAAATCGCTGCCGCGTAGGCGACAGCGCGTCCATCACAAAAACGTTCACACAGGAGGATCTGCAGACATTCGCGGAACTTACGCTGGATGACAACGGGATGCACACAGATCCCGGGATGTCCCGAAAAGGGCTGTTTCGCAGACCTGTGGTCCACGGCGTTCTGGTGGGGAGCCTGATTTCGACCGTCATGGGGACAAAACTGCCGGGCAGCGGTACGGTGCTGCAGTCTGAAGACATGGAGTTCCTTAATCCCGTGTATCCCGGAGAGACCGTAACAGCGGAGGTGACGCTTGTCGGGATCGAAGAGCATGAGCGGTATTATATCGCGTCGCTTGAGGGAACCTGCCGCAATCAGGATGATGTGACGGTAGTTAAGGCAGCATGCAGACAGCTGATGCTGAAGAAGTTTTTTGAAGTAGTTGAGTGAAAGGAACAGTAGAAGAAATGACTAACCTGGAGAAGTACAACAGAGCATTCATGATGAATTTCAGAGTTTCGGAGGCCGAGCTTCCGGAGATGAAGTATGAAGGTCTTGGAAAGTGGGACTCTGTAGGGCATATGGACCTGATCGCGGATCTGGAATCCGCTTTCGGCATCGAGATGGATACAAAGGATGTTCTGGACCTGTCCACATATGAGAAGGGCAAGGAAGTACTCGCCAAGTACGGCGTCAGCTTTGACGAATAATGATCACCCGGATATCCGCTGACAGGATGGATTCCAACACCTACCTTGTGACAGAGGGACGCAGCGCCGTGATAATCGACGCGGCCAGCGGGAGCGCTGTTCTCCGGGAGGTGAGGGAAAAAGGGCTTGTCCCCGAATTCATCCTTCTGACACACGAGCATTTTGATCACATCTGGGATCTCGAGGAACTCCGGAAGGAGTTCTCCGTTCCCGTTGCGGCATGCAGGATATGCAGTGAACGCATCCAGGATGTCAAAACCAATCTGTCGAATATCGCCGATATCCTGTACTATTACAAGACCGGCGTTGTTCTGGAGGGAAGGAGCAAGACCTTCACCTGCAGGCCCGCGGAGATCGTGTACGAGGACCGCTATTCGATGGAATGGAGAGGCCACCGTTTTGATTTTCAGCGCCTCCCGGGGCATTCCCCGGGAAGCGTCGTTATTACTTTGGACGGAAATTCCTGTTTCACAGGTGATTATCTGATCCAGGGAGAGGAAGAGATCACCCGCCTTAAGGGCGGAAGCGAAGAAGATTACCAGAGCATCACCCGTTCAGTATTGGAGGCAATACCTGAAGGAACCCGGATTTTCCCGGGTCACGGCGATGAATACATCAAAGGACAGGAGAGCATCGGTAATGAATAAAGAACAGATCATGGACAAGTCACCCTTCAGCCTTCCCCGGAAGGAAAAGGATGACTTTTTTCAGCAGGAGCTGGAATTGCTTACAAATTTCCACAGGACGCACTGCGAAGCGTATGACAGGATCTGCAGAGGGCTGGGCGAGGATTCCCCATGGATCCCGGTATCCATCTTCAAGGATCTGGAGCTCCGGAGCATTCCTGCCGAAGAGGTGGCAAGACAGGTCACGTCTTCAGGAACCACCGGTCAGAAGGTCTCGCGTATATTTCTGGACGCGGAGACATCCGATCTGCAGAGAAGGGCGCTATGCTCGATTACAGGGGATTTTATCGGCGGAAAACGCCTTCCGATGCTGATCATCGATTCTCCTGATGTGCTGAAGGACCGCAGGAAGTTTTCCGCCAGGGGCGCGGGGATCCTGGGGTTTTCTATGATGGCTTCCAAAAGGTTCTACGCGCTTGACGAGAATATGAACCCGGACTGGGAGTCCATTCAGGCTTTTCAGGAAAAAGCAAAAGGCGGACCATCCTTCGCGTTCGGATTCACATATATGATCTGGGCGTATTTCTATCAGGCTGTAAAGGACGCGGGACGCACCCTTGATCTTGACGGATGCTATCTTATTCACGGCGGCGGATGGAAGAAGCTCCAGAATCAGAAGGTCTCCGACGAGGAATTCAAAAG
>CADBRP010000267.1 GCA_902797095.1 uncultured Eubacteriales bacterium
TCCACCGTCCGGAGGATGCAGTCCCCGGCCCGCGTCGCGTTGTTCATCAGGATGACCAGGTGCTTGCCGTCCATAAAGCAGCTTTCGATCTCGCCGATCGGGACATGATAGCTTCCGAGGTAGGCCTTGTCGGAGATCCTGTAAAGATCGATGTAGCTCTCATTTCCCGCGACCCATGTGCAGACCAGGGCAACGCCGTTGTGCGCGCCGATATCCTGCGCGTGATTGTAGCGGATGCCTTTGCGCATGGACTTCTCCACCTTGAAATCCTTATCCGTCACGTAGAGCTCATTTCCCTTCGAAAGGATATACTTGTTATTCGTCTCGTCGTACGCGATTCCGGAAGCGATCCTCGGCAGATTAAAGGTGCCTTCACCGCTTCCGTCCTCAGGATCAAAAGTCGAGCATTTGTTGGAGCGGATTTCTCTGTGCGTCCGGACTGTGTAGATCTTGCCTGTGTTTGGATTGTATGTGCTGCCGTTGGCGTGGCCCATCTTCTTGATGCTGTTGATACCCATAGGCTCGCCGTCTCTGCTGTAGGCGACCAGCGCTCCGACGGTTCCGCCGTGGTCCACATAGGTGATCACGTAATTATCGCCCACATGGCTCATTGACTGCGGAACAGTGGCCCCGCCGCTGCCCGAAACAGTGCAGACCACCTCAAGATTCGAAAAGTCGAGCGTCTTAAGATTGTGCGCGGAGCTCCGCCCTTCAGCAGTAGCCGACACGGATTTTACTTCGGCCGCTTTTGACTGGATTCCCTCGATCGTTACGCCGTCGATCTCAGCAAAAGCCTCCAGCTTGTACTTCGCATTGTCCCGCAGGACCTTTGCCTCGGTGTCTTTTCCTTCAAATTCCTTAACCACTGAATACTTCCCTGTGGAGGGGTTCAGCTTCAGCAGCCGGTATCCTCTTGAAAAATCCACCTTGTTCCATGTAAGCACGGCAGTGGTCTCGTTCGATCTGTCCGTGTTCACGCGAAGCGAGGGAGCTTCCAGCCTGTCAGGAAAGACGTTGACGTTGATATATTTTCTGGTTCTCCTGTACCGCGCGTCTCCCTCGGCGAAAACGATAACTTTGGTATGGCCTGCCTTTTTATAATGCATGATGCCGTTCTCGTCCACCGTAACAACGTCCGTATCCCTGGATTTATATGTGATCTCGCCCTCTGTCTGGGCTTCCGCCTCCAGGGAATCGTTCTTGTCAGGCAGCCCGTCGTAGGACTCCTCCGATGTCTGGATATCCTGATAGACTTTTTTCGTATTGATTTTCTCCGAGGCGGCGCCGGAAAGCCCGTTCGCTCCGGACCTCGCTGTTACCGTGACCTTGTACGCTCTGCCCAGCTCATCCAGCTCGATTCTGCAATGGGTCTTCTTCGTCGGGTACGCGTGCGGCCGCTGTCTGTTGGTCTGCAGAAAAACCTCATAGCCGTCCGCGTTCTGGTCGTCCCATTTCACCTCGATCCCGGTCCCCTTCTGTTTGACCTCCAGCCCTGTGACCGCGTATTCCGCAGTGCTCACCAGACTGGTGTACGCCAGCACGCCAAGCGTCCCGACGCATCCGGCAACAAGAAACAGGATCGCCGCGAATATTTTCAGTTTTCTGTACCTGCCCCGAAACAGGGCTTTCACAGGATTCATCAGATCCTATTCCTCCGTAAACAGTTTCTCAGGACTCCCGCCTGATATATTAGCGTTATATTATACCATATTTTGCGCGCCGCTTTTACCGGATGTGAATCTTCCCGGCAATCCTTTCCGACGGCTGCTCCCGGTATATCCCGGTATCCCCCGACAGAACATGCGCGATCACCGACACAAGCAGGAACAGCCCTGCCGAATACGGCGTCAGCCCGATGGCCTCGCACCCGTACAGGAATACCGCCAGAGTGCAGTTTGTGGCGGAGCTCAGAACGCAGACCAGACAGACCGCCGCGCAAAGGCAGGGGTCCAGCCCGATCAGCGCCGCCGCGCTGCATCCAAAAGTCGCCCCTATAAAAATGCACGGGGCGATCTCACCGCCGCGGATCCCGCATCCAAGAGTCAGGATCGTCAGCGCCATTTTCCACAGAAAGGCTCCGCCGGCACAGCTTCCCGCCAGCGCTTCCGCCGTATATGTAAAGCCGACGCCATTGTAATCCATCGTCCCGGACGCCTTTGTCAGAAGGATCACGAGGACCGTTCCCGCAAGGACCCGCAGATACGGGTCCCGCGTCATCCGGGCAAATCCCCACGCAGTCATCCGGCGGCTGTAGCAGAACAGCCGCGCAACAAAGGTCGCCGCAAAAGCGAGCAGGGCTATCTTCGCGATCATTTCCGGCGTTACCGCCGCAAACCGCTCCGCCGGAACGCTGAAGTCCGTATATTCCACTCCCGCCGCTTCAGCGATCCCCCACGTGATGAGCGATGTGATCAGCGACGGCAATAGCATGATCAGCCTCCTGCGCTGAAAAACCAGGACCTCCACTCCAAACACCGCGCCGGCAAGCGGCGTGTTCAGGACCGCTGTAAATCCCGCGCTGATCCCGCAGACCACCATAAGGGTCCGGAAATCTTCCTCCGGGTCGGCTCCTTCTGCGGGCCGGGTTCCATCTGCGGGCCGGGCTCCTTCTGTGAGCCGGCCTTCTTCCGGGAGCCGGGTTCCACCCGGGGGCCGGGCTTCACCCGAGACCGCGCCTTTGTCCTCCGGCCCGTCGGTCCTGCCTTCATCCGGGACCGCGCCTTTGTCCTCCGGCCCGTCGGTCCTGCCTTTGCGGCTTCCCTCAGACCGCGGGCCCGGGATTCCCGCGCCAAATCTTCTGCCGAGCCGCCGCTCCAGAATCCCCGCCGTAATTCCGCCGCCGGCCTGCAGCGCGGAACCGGTGCGGCCCACCGAACCTCCGGTGAGATAAGCAAGACAAGTGCTCAAAGTTATCATCATCGCCAGCAGCCGCGGGACCGGCTTCCCTTCCTGCACGTGCCGGAACAGCGCTCCCGATGAAAGATCCTCATCGCCCAGCATTCCGTCATATGTGATAACTATCACAAGACCCGCGGCCGGAAGCAGCCAGAGAAGCCAGGGGTGCACCACGCGCGTATCATCGCAAAGCTGTGTCAGGGCA
>CADBRP010000268.1 GCA_902797095.1 uncultured Eubacteriales bacterium
AAGTGCGAACGGATCACTCTGGAAAACTGCAGGCGTTATCCCCTGATATGGAAGATCCTCGGGAGAGCGCTGCGCATCGTGGCTCCGCTTATGTAAAGGCGGGAAAAAGACAAAGACATCAATAAGAACAAGGACAAGGACAGTTTGGATAAATGGCAGAAAAATCACTGATGAAGGGCGCGGCGGTTCTGGCGGCCGCGGGAATAATCGTAAAAGTGTTCGGAGCGGCTTTCCGGATCCTGCTCGCGGGATTTATCACCGATCAGGGGATGGCTTACTATTCTCCGGCATATTATATTTACGCGGTGCTGCTGGTGGTCTCGACCTCCGGCATACCGATCGCGATCTCCAGGATGGTGTCTGAACGGTACGCCATTGGCAGGTACGACGAAGCGGACCGGGTATTCCATATTTCCCGGTACCTGATGATCGGGCTCGGACTTGCGGGCTTTATCGTCCTGTTTTTCTTCGCGCGGCCTATCGCGGTCATGATGGGTCTTGAGGGCTCCGCTCTCGCCATGCAGGCAACGGCGCCCGCGCTTCTTCTCGTGCCGATCATGTCTTCATACCGGGGATATTTTCAGGGACAGCAGATGATGGCGCCCACAGCGCTGTCGCAGACGGTCGAGCAGATTTTCAGGGTAGTGTTCGGACTTGCTCTGGCGCTTGTTCTGATGCGGGGGACGCTCTTCGCGGGGACTTACTCCGATCTTCAGAGGGGCGCCGCCGGAGGATGCTTCGGCGCGTCAGCGGGAGCCATCGGAGGCCTCGCCGTCATGGTGGTCATCTATTTCATGGCGCGAAAGAGCATACGCTACAGGATCCGCCACAGCGAGAAGGGGGACAGGGAATCCGCGGGCTCCATTCTGAAGGCCATAATCGTCATCGCGGTGCCCATCACCATCGGCGCGACTCTGATGCCCCTGGTGAATCTTGTGGACGCTTCTGTAGTGAATATCCGCCTGCTGCACGCCGGATTTGAACCGGACACGGCGAAAGCCCTGTACGGGCAGCTCACGGGCTTCTGTGAGCCCATCATCGCGCTGCCGCAGGTGCTGATGTCAGCCATCGTCATGAGCATTGTGCCGATGGTGGCCGCGGCAAATAAAGTCAGAGACCGCGAGCAGCTTCACGGGACGATCTCCCTGGGCTTCCGCATGACGACGATCATCGCGTTTCCGTGCGCCATCGGCCTTCTGATTCTCGCAAAGCCTGCCCTGACCATGCTTTTCTTCACTCAGAAGGAGAGCGCGGCTAACGCGGCTCCGTCTCTGCAGGTACTGAGCTTAAGCTTCATTCTCCTGGCGCTGATCACATTCATGACGGGAATACTGCAGGGCGTCGGCAAGCAGGTGTATCCGGTGATCAACCTGTTTTTGGGACTTCTGGTCAAGATCGTGCTGACCTGGATCCTGGTAGGGATTCCGTCAGTCAACGTAGTCGGGGCGCCTCTGGGCACCATGGCGGCCTATCTGATAGCGGGAACGCTGGATTTCATCTGTGTGCTTCGTTTCACGCGGGTGCATATTTCGTTTAAGCAGATGATCCTGAAGCCGCTGCTGTCCGCGGCGGTCATGGGCGTGATCGTGTTCTTCGTTTACAAGGGCCTGATGGCCGTGCTTCCGTCCAATACGGCTGCGACGCTTCTTTCTATTATTATAGGCGCTGTAGTGTACGGTCTGATGATCATCCGGACGAAGACGATTCAGCGCGATGAAATGATGGAAATCTCTGTGGGAAGAAAGCTCGCGGCGGTATGCGACAGGCTGAAGCTCTGGTAAATAAAGCTGTCACAGACCGTGCGGATGATGGCTCAAATTGGTGTTCAGAAACAGCATAAAACATGTTGACAATGATAAATAAAAATGGGAAAATAGATATGCGCTATTTGACGGCATTTGAAGCGGTCAGTAATAATGGTTGAGAGACTGTTAACCATATTATAAGGAGGAATTATTGATGAATAAGGCGGAATTAATTACAGCAGTTGCAGAGAAAACAGGCACAACTAAGAAGGAAGCTGAAGTAGCGGTAAACGCTTTTGTATCCAGTGTAGAAGATGCTCTGAAGAAGGGTGAGAAAGTTCAGCTGATCGGATTCGGAACCTTCGAAGTTCGTGAAAGAAAGGCCAGACAGGGAAGAAACCCGAGAAAGCCTGGCGAAGTAATCAAGATTGCCGCCTCCAAGGCTCCTGTGTTCAAAGCGGGAAAAGCTCTGAAGGATGCTGTAAACAAATAAGAACAGAAAACAAAGCGGGCGGCCTGGTGCCGCCCGTTTTTAGTTGTATCCGGGCCGGGCGCGGATGAGGAGCGCCGGCGGGCAGGCAGAAAGAGCAGATATATGAGAATCGATAAATTTCTTAAGAATTCAAGAATCATCAAGCGGCGCACAGTCGCCAAGGAAGCGTGCGAGCAGGGGCGCATCAGCGTGAACGGCAAGGTGGTCAAGCCGGGGGCCGAGGTGAAGGTCGGGGATGAGATCTACATCCAGTTCGGAAACGGGAGCCTCCGCGCGAGAGTGGCGGCGCTGACGGAATCCTGCCGCAAGGAGGACGCCGCGGGCATGTATGAGATCATAGAATAGAGGAAGGCGCGGGATGTATTACCACGAAAACAACGGGAGGATGCTGTCCGCCCTGGGTTTCGGCGGGCTGCGGTTTCCAATGCTCGATGACGGTTCGGGCAGGATAGATCAGGAAAAGGCGAAAGCGGCGGTCGCGGAAGCGATGCGGGCGGGGATCAATGTGTTCGACACCGCGCACTCATATAATAACGGCGGCTCTGAGGAGACGCTGGGCGCGGTCCTTTCGGAGTATCCGAGAGACAGCTACTATCTGTCCACAAAGTTTTACGCCGCGTACAGCAGCGATATAGAAGGAATGTTTGCCGAGCAGCTTAAGCGCTGCCGCACCGGGTACTTCGATTTCTATATGCTTCACAGCCTTGATGAGAACCTCATCGATGAGTATATGGATGAAGGCAGGGGGTACCTGAAGTTCCTGCGCAGGCAGAAAGAGGAGGGCCGTATCCGCAGCATAGGCTTTTCGTCACATGCCGGGCCTGAAACACTGGAGAAGTTCCTTTCTTGGGATGACGGGTTTGATATGGCGCTCATCCAGCTCAACTATATCGACTGGGATCTGATGCGGGCGGCGGAGCAGTACCGCGTCCTGACAGAACACAGCATCCCGGTATGGGTCATGGAACCGCTCAAGGGCGGAAACCTGGTCACATTGAACCGTGAGGCGCGGGAGATACTAAAGGAAGCGGCTTCGGACAGATCAGCGGCATCCTGGGGGATGAGGTGGCTGATGGGGCTGCCCGGAGTACAGGTGGTCCTCAGCGGAATGTCAGATCCGGGGCAGGTGCGG
>CADBRP010000269.1 GCA_902797095.1 uncultured Eubacteriales bacterium
GTTGCTCATGTACTGCAGCCGGTTCGACGTGAAGAAGATCTGATTTCCGTACTGCCGCTCCCGTTCCGAATAGAGCATCCGGGTCATCACTTCGCTCAGCTGGATCGCCAGCCATTCGACCGCGCCTTCATAGAACGCCAGCCAATTATCACCGAAAGCCTTGTTCTGAATGACATCCTCATTCACGGCAAAATAGTCATACACGTTATCCTTGATCAGCTTCATCTGATCGGCGTCAACCTTGTATGCTTCCTGCTTCAGCTGCTGGATGTTCTTGTAAGTATTCGGGAACAGGATCGTTCCGCCGGATGTTTTCAGGTTCTGGAAAGTCGCCCTGTTAAAGCGCTCCATTTCCTTCCCGAGATCTTCATCCTTGCTCCAGTTGTCGCTCTGGGCGCTGAACCGATAGCTGGCGCCGTTCTTGATGCCCTCCGTGATTCCCTGTTCCTGCATCTTGATCAGATCAAGAACAGGCTTCAGCGCCTCATTGCTTTCCCCGAAGAGCTCGTTCTTGTACTGGTAACGCGTCAGGATCCCGCATCTGTTCAGCTCCACCGCCGCTTTTTTCATGTTTCCCAGGGTAAAGCGGATATACGGTATTCCCTGATATTCGACGACCTCCCAGCTTTCCGGTACAATTCCGATCACGCCGGTCGCTTCTCCGTAGTTCCCGAGCACCGGCACAAGAAAAGCCGTATTCCTGCAATACAGAATCACGGCTGTCCGATAAAGAAACTGGCTCCAGGTGTTGAACTCATTCGGCGCGACCGTCAGTCTGCCTTTCAGTCCCTTCTGCGCTTCCCCGACGATGTTCGGTTTCAGTTTCGCCGCGTGCCGGCCGTGGGCATCCAGCGCCGCCCGGATCAGATCGCTTTCATAGATGGATCCGCTCCATGTCATAAACATTGGGGTGTATCCCTCCAGCAGCTGGAAGGTCGCCCTGGCTTTCGTTGCCGCTGCCGGCTCCCTCTTGCCGAAGATCTTCTCAAAGATTCCCATGTCTCATTCTCACCCCGCATTCATCAGGCGGCTTCCCAGTTCCGCCCAGTGGTTCTGTCTCATGCACATCGCGTCCAGGATGGCCGCCACCCCGTCCACGTGCGCCTTCTTGCTGATCTTGACCAGCTTCTTCCGCGGATGCTCGGAAGTATTGTTTTCTATCTGCTGCGCCGCGTCCATCATATGGATCTTCAGCAGATCGTTATCATCCATGACCCGGATCTTTCCTTCCCGGAGCATTCCCTCGAAATTGTCCTCGATGCCCGTCAGATTATAGCCCTGGAACACGCTCTCCATATGAAAACAGGCGCGTTCCATGTCCTGCACCAGATACTGTGCGCTGTACCGGTCATATCCAACCTGCAGCGGATAAATCTGATAATCCCGCACCAGGCTGATAAACCAGTCGAACACATCATGATAATCGATGAACTCTTCGCCGCTTGTGCTCAGCAGTCCCCTGGTGATCATCGCCTGATACGGAATATCATCCCGCTTCGTTGCTTCTTCCAGCCGGTTCGCCGGCAGCCAGAAGTGTGAATAAACCCAGATGATCTCCTCCCGCTCGATCAGCACACACGCGCTGGTCAGATCCGTTGTCTGCGAAAGGTCGATCCCGCCCAGGGCGTAGGTGTTCCGGAAATCCTCCAGCGTTTTGTTGTATCCGAACGCCTGGCGGATATCCTCCGCCCGCAGCCACGCAACAGAGGCGTTCTGTTTCAGGTTGCAATACTTTGTCAGGAATTCCGTCTTCTTGCTGATGGACTCATTCGCCGTGTCGATCTCTCTCCGGATGAATTCCACGCTGACGCTGTCCCCGAGCCCCGGCAGGCTCTTTTCCAGTTCTCCCAGGTCTGCCCATTTCTCCGGATCGTCGATCATATAAATGATCGGCAACAGGTGCTTTTCCCGGCTGTTTCCCATCAGGAACCCGGTCGAGCGCTTCATCAGCTCATCAAAGATTCCCTCGTTCTCATATCCTCCGGATGAGATTCCCATGCCCAGCGGCTCTTCCCGCGCACCGGTGCCGGATGCCATAACCTCCCACTGTTTCAGGCCGCTGGCCCCCGGCCATGCCGCTACCTCATCGGCGCAATAGAACATCGGGTTATAACCGTCGCTCTTTTTGCTCGTGAACGCCAGCTTCTTGACGATCGTATTTGTCTCCTGGATCACCAGGCCCCGGTATTTCGTCGAGCGGGTGATCACATCGAGTTCCGGTTCCGCGTGTACATTGAACTCAAAGGCCGAATAGCACAGATCCGCCTGGTCGAGCTTCGGCGCAAGGTAATAGATCTCGCTGCCGAATTCGCCCGCGGCATAAGCCATATAATTCCCGATGGCCCCGGCCAGCAGCGTTTTCCCCTGTTTCCGGCCGACCACCCAGAAAACCTCCGTGAACTGCCGCTTTCCGGTGTTGTCCACGATCCCGAAGATCAGGCTGATACTCGCCTTTTCCCACAGGCTAAGCGTGATCCGCCTCGGCGCCAGTTTCCCCTTGTAATGATGGCAATAACGCTCGATGAAGTTCACCGCGTTCATTGCCAGCCGGTGGTCATAAAACCATCGGTTTTCCTCGATCCCCTGTATGATGACCTCATACAGCATCCGGATCCATTTCCCGACGTTGACGCCTCCTGAATGAATTTCATTCCAGTACGCAATAATCGCACTTTCATCCTTCATCCCATCATCAAAACCTCCGCCTCATCGGTGAAGCCTGAAAGCGTCCAGATCCCGCGCCGCCCGCTCGACTCTCGTTCCGCGTTCGGCAATCATTCCGCCAATGGTGGAAAGGCATTTATTCGCGCTTTCTACATGGCGCGGCAACTCTGACAGCAGCGGATGCGCAACCTCAACTTCTCCCGTTTTGTACGTTTTCAGGATCGTCAGGCCATCCTCCGCCAGCTTATCCCGCATCTGGTCGATCAGCCCGGCTTCTTCGGAATAGATCCGCGCCGCCTCAATGAAATCCTGCTCCTTATCAACCTGATAGGCTTTCCCAAAGGCCAGCATTTTCCGATACAACGCCGCCGGCGTCAGCTTTTCGTTTCCGTTTCTCGCCTTCACCCGCTTCTTTGTTGTCTTCCTGGCTGATCCCTTTGCCTTCTTTTCGGCGTTCTGTTCCTTCTCCGGTGATGTCGCCGCGTCTCCGCGTTTCATCTGCTCATACCCCTTCCAAATCATCAAAAAACAGGTGCAAATCTGCGCCTGTTTTCGCTGCCCCTGGAGCAGTCCTTTCATTGTCGCGCCCGCGTGGACGCGCGTTCCGCGCAACCCCGGCGCGCTTTTTTTGACTTCACCCCA
>CADBRP010000270.1 GCA_902797095.1 uncultured Eubacteriales bacterium
ACACTGTCGGCGACCAAAAGACCGCTCTCTTCCTCATCATGAGTGACAACGATCCGACCTTCAACTTTCTGATCGCCATGATCTACACGCAGCTCTTCAACCTGCTCTGCGAAAAGGCTGATCATGTCTACGGCGGCCGGCTCCCGGTCCATGTCCGGTGCCTCATTGATGAAATGGCAAACGTGGGCCAGATTCCGAATCTGGAGAAGCTGATCGCCACGATCCGCAGCCGTGAGATCTCCGCATGCCTGGTGCTGCAGACACAGTCCCAGCTGAAAGCTATTTACAAGGACAACGCAGACACCATCATCGGCAACTGTGACAGTAAGATCTTCCTGGGCGGAACGGAGCCGACGACTCTCAAAGAATGGTCCGAGGCCCTCGGCAAGGAGACTATCGATCTCTATAACACAGGCGAAAGCCGGGGACGTGAGGTGAGTCATAATCTCAACTATCAAAAGATTTCTCACGACCTTATGAGCTGGGACGAGCTCGCTGTCATGGACGGCAATAAGTGTATCCTACAGTTACGCGGTGTCCGGCCGTTCCTGTCTGATAAATACGATATTACGAAGCATCCGAACTATAGGTTCACAACAGATTTCAACAAGAAATACATTTTTGACATCGAGAAGCATCTGAACCGTCGGCAGGGGACTTGAAAGCGACGGCTTACAAATTGTTCGCACTCTGAAACACGAAAAGGTTTAGCAAGAAACCTGACCAGAAGCCCATTATTATGATAAGCATGGGATTGTACATGCCTTCTTGACTTAGCCGCTCGGCGAAGTTTATAATGACAAGCATAGAATTACGCCGCTCGGCTAAATTTATCAATATCACTTAATAATTCGTTCTAGCAGCGAAGAAAGAGGTCTGACAATGATCACCGATGCGAAATCTTTTGGTAAAGCGATCCGCCAACGCCGGAAGGATCTGGGGTATACGCAGGCATTTCTTGCTGATTTCAGCGGGTTCAGTGTCAGCTTTATCTCGGATCTCGAAAACGGCAAGAGTACCGCCGCATTAGGAAAAGCCATCAGCCTTGCCAATCTATTGGGCTTGGATTGTATCCTGAATCCGAGGGGTGAGGCATGATGTCATTAACGGTCAGTTTAGAGCGCAACGGCAATTTAGTGCCCGTTGGCATAATCAGCGGGAAAGACTCATCGGATTCGCAGTTCTGCTATTCGGAAGAATATCTTCTTGATCAGGAGGCGTCGGCGCTTTCAATCAGCCTTCCACTTAGGAAGCAGCCATATTCGCCATCTCAGACCAAGTGTTTCTTTGAGGGTCTGCTCCCCGAAGGTTTTACCCGCCGCTCAGTAGCCCAGTGGATGCATGTAGATGAGGAGGATTATCTCTCCATTCTCCACGGACTTGGACGGGAATGCCTCGGGGCAATATCTATCACGGCCGAAGGTGAAGAAACAGAGGCCTCATACGAAAAGATCACAGAACAGCAGATACGGGATTTGGCTGCCGAAGGGGCTGAGAAATCAACGGAGCTGGTGATGAGATCCCACTTGTCTTTGACAGGAGCTTCAGGGAAGGTCGGACTCTATTATGCTGAAAGTGAAGCGGCGTGGTATCTGCCATGGGGCACCGCGCCGAGCACGCATATTGTGAAGCAAAGCCATATCCGGCTGGATTCGCTCGTGACCAATGAGCAGCTTTCGCTCAAGACCGCGTCGCGCTGCGGCATTGACATTCCGAACAGCTTTATTATTAATACGGGAAAGGGAGAAGACCAGGAAGTTCTTTTTGCAACGCAGCGATTTGATCGCGTCTTTTCTGCCAATCCCAAAACAGTCGGCCATCTGCCGTGTCCCCTGAGACTCCACCAAGAGGATTTTGCTCAGGCGATGGGAATACCATCAGCGTTCAAGTACGAACGCGAGTCGGAGTTCTATATGAAGAAGATGTTTGATCTTCTCAGAGAGTACTCTTCGAATCCCATTGCAGACCAGATGAAGCTTTGGGACATCGTCGTTTTCAACTATCTGATCGGAAATACTGACGCGCACATCAAGAACTTTTCTTTGAGGTATTCACCTGATCTTAAGAGCATCCGGCTGGCGCCGGCCTACGACATTGTCAGCACAACGGTTTATGAGCAGAGTACGCGTGAAATGGCGTTCAGGATCGGCGGGGCTCATGCCATCGATGATATCACCGTGGACAGCTTCCGCAAGGCTGCCAGAGAAGTCGGCCTCGGTGAGAGGATGGCCGTGCGGCGGGTTGAATTGATGTGCAAACAATTCCGAACCGCTCTTGAGGAGTCAGCTAATGAACTCGTGGCTGCCGGTTACCCGAAAGCGGCAGAGATAAAGGCGCGCATCCTCCAAACAGGCGGTATCGCTACAGTGTAATCAGACGCCAATTGAAAAAATGTAAAACTGGTCGTCAATGTGTTTGAAAAAGTGTCCATTATCGGCGAATACCCATTGAAAAAGTGCACTTCCTGTAATATACTGATCGTATCCAAATAGCGGGGGGCCTAATGTGATAAACCGTAAAGCGGAAAAAAGAATCAACGACTGGATAAACGGATCAAAAAAAGCCTTGCTCGTAAGCGGAGCCAGACAGGTCGGAAAGACATATTCCATCAGGAGGTGCCTGGCG
>CADBRP010000271.1 GCA_902797095.1 uncultured Eubacteriales bacterium
CGGATAATAGGATTTGAACCTACACGATATCGCTATCACACGGACCTGAACCGTGCGCGTCTGCCAATTCCGCCATATCCGCATATCCTTGCCGCGTTTCCCGCGACTTCATTATTATACAACATTGGAAAGAAATTTCAAGTACTATTTTACTAAAAACATTAATCTTTTTTGAATATAAAAAAGCAGGCCTTTATGTTATACTAAAAAAGTTGAGATTGAGATTCAATAGTTATTTCTTAAGGAGTTAATTCGTTTGGCGCAGAACAGAAATCAGGAGAATCAGGAAAACAAAGAGGCGGGAGCCTCGGCAAATAAAAAAAAGAAAAAAGGATCTGTCCTGACGAAGATCCTGTTTATATTACTGCTTATGCTCATGGCGGCCGCTGCTGCTTTTGCTCTTGTGATACAGCATTATACGGCAGTCAGTGTTTATGAGGATGAGGATGAATTCGAGCGTTTCGCTTCTGAACGTTTTTCATCAATGCACGTGCTGCCCGGTCAGTCTGAGCGCCTTATTACCGTGGATTATGAAGAGGGGCAGTCAGTTTCCTTCAGGTTCGATCCGCTGGAGAATGAGGAACTTGCTGTTTTCAGGGATCAGAGGATCGATGAGCTCCGCAGGGAGTTTGAAGAGGAAACAGCAGGCGAGGAAGCAGTCCGGGTTGAATCCGGTGCCGACCAGAGCATGTTTTACAGGAAGCTGCAGCATGCGCTGCTTATAGATACCGCGGTATATGACGCCGGAAACGGCGCGATCACCATGGCGATCTACGCTTCCCGTTTTGACGAGAAGAACGATAAGATGGAAGCGGGGAAGACAAGGATCAGCACCTATCTTCTTGACGCCAGGGATCTGCATATTCTGGATCCTTTCCAGGCTCTTACAGCCGATTACCGCGGACAGATCTCCTCATACATACATGAGCATCTGGGCACTTCGTTCAATCCTGCGGCCCTTCAGGAAAACTACGAGGAATACCTGGCGGACAAGCAGACCAACTACAATGAATTTATCATTTCAAACGGGAGCATGACGGTCTTCTTTGACGAAGGAACCGTAGAAAAGCCGTCTGCCGGAGCCTGCTCTGTCACCATTCCGGCTTCACAGATCAGCGCCTCCGTACGGGATGAGATCACAGAGCGGTTCATCGATCCTTCAAGGCCGATGGTAGCGATCACCTATGATGACGGACCGGGCATGGAAGCTGAGACAAAGATACTGAGGACCCTTAAGCGTTACGGCGTTGTAGCTACGTTCTTCTATCTTGGAAACCGCGTCAAAGAGGATTCCGCGAATGTAAAAACAGCGGCGGATATCGGCTGCGAGATCGGTAACCATTCCTGGGATCACAGCGAACTGACTTCGATCTCCGACGGGGCGATCAAAAAACAGATCAGAAAGACCAACAAGGCGATCGCTGATGTTACTGGAACAGAGCCGCTTCTGTTCAGACCGCCGTACGGCTCATTCAATGAAAGAGTGCTTGAAGCAGCTGATATGCCTTCTATCCTCTGGACGGTAGATACGCTGGACTGGAAAAGCAGGGACGCGGACAAGGTCTTCAAGGTCGTTAAAAAAACGAAAAAACTGGACGGGAAGATCATCCTTATGCATTCGCTCTATGACTCCACAGCTGAGGCTACCGATAAGATCGTCCCATGGCTCAGGAAGCACGGTTACCAGATGGTCACTGTCAGCGAGCTGATCCAGTACAAGCGGGGCGAGGCGCCGAAGGCAGGGGAATCCTATCTGTCAGGAAAAAACTGATCCGCTCTTAATGAAAAGGCAGGAATCAATATGCTGATTACAAGAAAAAGCGATTACGCGCTCAGAATTATACGCGTGCTGCAGGACGGGGGCATCCACAGTGTTCCCCGCATCTGCAGGGAGGAGGATGTGCCGAAGGCGTTCGCCTACAAGATCCTGCGGGAAATGGAAGCGGCCGGCTTTGTGCGTTCATCGCGCGGCAACAGGGGAGGATACAGCCTCAGGGTTTCCCTGGATACACTGACGCTGTATGATGTCATTTCCCTTATGGACGAGGACATGGCGGTCCTTCACTGTATACGCGAAGAGTGCGACAGAAGCAAAAGCATGGGAGGCTGCGGCACCCACTGCGAAATCGTTCGGATCCAGAATATCATAGAAAAGGAACTGAAAAGAAATTCCCTCAAAAGCGTCCTTGCGGGGGAGTCCGGCTGCTGATAAGAAAAAAAGGCTCATCGGAGCCTTTCGATCAGCGAACTCATATCATCAGGAAGAGGGGCTTCGATGTGAAGCTCTTTTTTTGTGACCGGATGCCTGAAGGTCAGGGAAGACGCGTGAAGCGCCTGCCGCCCGATCAGGTCCGGCTCCGGAACGCCGTAAAGGCTGTCTGAGAGCACCGGGTGGCCGATATGCGACATATGCACACGGATCTGATGGGTGCGTCCGGTCTCAAGGAGCAGGCTCACCAGGGTGCATCCGCTTTCGCGGAAGCGGGAAATGACCCGGTAGCGTGTCAGAGAGGGAGCTCCGTTCTCACATACGCCTCTTCGGATATCATCAGGATCCGGAAATCCTATGGGAAGATAGATTTCGCCCTGATCCTCCTCGATAACGCCGCGGACGATGGCGGTATAGATTTTCTTCACCTGGTTCTTTTTCTGCTGTTCCACATAATTATTCTGACAGTAGGCGTTCTTCGCCACGACAAGAAGGCCGGACGTGTCCATGTCCAGGCGGTTGACGAAACGGATCTTGAATGATTCGCCCGTCTGCTGCATATAGTACATCAGGGCGTTGGCAAGCGTGCCTGTTCCGTGGCCTTTTGTGGGATGTACGATGAGGCCGGGCTGTTTGTTCAGGATAAGAAGATCCTCGTCTTCATAGACGGGATCGATCGGGATGTTTTCGGGAATGAAACGGCTTCTTTCCTCCGGAAGGGTGATGCTGAGCACATCGCCTGCCTTTGCGCGGTGAAAGCCTTCCGCATATCTTCCGTTCAGGAATACCAGCTTCCCGCGTTTGACCTTTCCCCGCAGCCGGGAGGAAAGGTCAAAATGACGCCGCATCAGGACACGCACTTCTTCTCCGTCTTCTTCAGTTGTCACAACATGTCTGAAATCTGCCATATTTTTAAAGGAACTTGTCCTTGACCTTACTCCAGAAGTCATATCCCTTGAGGCGGATAAGATGCACGGATGTGTTGGAAACGCGTACTTCGATATCCTTCACATTGGTATATTCCGATTCACGGCTGTCATTTGTGACAAAAATGTGGTTTTCACGCTGTTCAGGAACGACGCCAAGCGAAAGATCCGCCGGAAGAAGTATGCTGGAGGTGAATGACCGGTAGGCTGTTGTATTCATCGGGGCAATGGGCGTTACCTGAAGCACGTTCAGCCTGGGATCGGAAATAGAACCGCCCACGGAGTAATTGTACGCGGTACTTCCGGATGATGTGGCGAAAATAAGTCCGTCGCCGGAAAATTTTTCGATCGGCTGGTTTCCGATGGAAATGAACAGATGAACCGAGTAGGAACGGTTGCCCTTGATGGTGATCTCATTCAGACCGAGCTGTGTCTGCTTTTTTCCGTCTTCGGTGGTGACGGTGGCGCGGACCGTGTTCAGATGCTGCAGGGAGTATTCCCCGGATTCGTACTGATCGATAAACTGGTCGATTCCTTCCGGCAGAACGTCCTGAAAGAATCCCAGATGTCCGGTGTTGATTCCTACAATAGGGCAGCTGGGAAAGTCGCAGGTGTGGATCGCCCGGAGAAAGGCGCCGTCGCCGCCGATGCAAACGATCAGATCAGTAGAGTCATCTTTGTATTCAGTGTTGACGTCATACCCGCGGAGACTCATCTTGTCAGACAGTGTTTCAAAGGTTCTCGCGGAAAGGTCGTCTCCGTTATGGAAAATTGTTACCGTAGTCTTTTTCATTTTCTTACACCAGTGATTCAAATTCGTCGAGTATGTTTTCAAAGGTCTTCATCGCGTCTCTGACCGGCTGCGGAGTGCTCATATCGACGCCCGCGATCTTAAGAAGCTCGATCGGATGATCGGATTCTCCGGTCCTGAGAAAATCGATGTACCGCTGCGCGGCGGAAGGGCCTTCGCTCAGGATCTTCTGCGAAATGGCCGTTGCCGCGGAATATCCTGTAGCGTATTTGTACACATAGAACGCGTTGTAGAAATGCGGAATGCGTGCCCATTCGTAACGGATCGTATCATCCTTTTCAACGGCGGGGCCGTAGTATTTATCGTTCAGCTTCTGGTATTCTCCGCACATCCATTCTGAAGTGAGCTGCTGTCCGTTTTCGATAGCGCTGTGTGTGATGTCCTCGAATTCAGCGAACATGGTCTGGCGGAAAAGGGTGGTCCTGAATTCCTCCAGATGCATATTAAGAAGGTATTTGCGCATTTCAGGATCCGTCTCATGATCAAGAAGGTAATGCATGAGAAGGGATTCATTGACAGTGGAGGCTGTTTCGGCTGTAAAAATCGAATGGCTTCCGTATACATAGGGCTGAGACATGCGTGTATACCTGGAGTGCATTGAATGTCCCATCTCATGAACGATGGTGAATACATCCTTCAGAGTATCATGGTAGTTCAGCAGGATATAAGGATAGCTGTCGTAGCAGCCGAAGCTGTAAGCGCCGCTGGTTTTTCCCTTATTCTCATAAACATCGATCCAGCCCTGCGCGATGCCTTCATTCATCTTATCAAGATAATCCTGTCCGAAGGGGGCAAGCGCGGCCCGGATGATATCGAGGCCTTCTTCAAAGGGGATGCTGCGCTTCGGAATCTCTATAAGAGGCACGTACATATCGTACATATAAAGCCTGTCAACGCCCAGAAGCTTCTTGCGAAGCTCCGTGTAGCGGTGCATGACCGGCAGAGACTCGTTGACGACAGAAACAAGATTATCGTAAACCGAGCCGGGGATGTTGTCTCCGGCAAGAGCCGCCTCTCTGGCTGAGCCGTAATGGCGGATCCTGGCAGTTATGACGTCGGTCTTCGTGTTGTAGTTATAAGCTGTGGATACAGTGTTGATCAGCTTCTTATAGGACGAGTACATGGACTCGTAGGCCTCCCGGCGAACCTCGCGGTTATGGCTCTCCATGAAGGTGATATAGCTTCCATGGGTGAGAGCGGCTTTTTCTCCGTCCTCGCCGGTGATAGGTTCAAAGGTCATATCCGCGTCATTCAGCATGGAGAAGATGTCTCCTGAAGCGCCTGTGATCTCGCTCATCTGAGCCAGCAGGTTTTCTTCGTTTTCCTGCAGGACATGCTCCTTCAGGCGCAAGATATCCCGAATCGCGAAATCATATATTTTCAGTTCAGGAGTTTCCGCGAGATAACCTGTCAGAACAGATTCATCAGCGGATAAAAGTTCAGGGGTAAAGAAAGAAAAAGCAGAGGACACCTTCGCGATGACGGACATGCACAGATCCGAAAGCGCCTGGTAGCGGCTGACGGTGTTGTCCTCGTCACGCTTCATATGGGCGTAAACATATATTTTTTCCAGCCGTCTCCACAGATCATCCCTGTCAGCGAGAGCCCCGGCAAGCGTTTCGCCGCTTTCCGTAAGATGTCCGCTGTACCGCGCGGCAAATGCTCCGGCTTCCTCCGAGATGCTCTGAAGCTCATCCTCAAGACCAGTTTCATCAGGGATCATCGCCTCAATATTCCAGTGATAGGCAGGGTCTGTTTCACTTCTTTTTTTCGGTTCGTTAAATGACATTCGTTCCTCCGTTTGTAATTTACATTCACTGTTTCTTATTGTATAATAACGAGGTTAATTATTCAATGGAAGGATTATATGCTGAAAAATGGATAACAGGCCGATAGGTTTTTTTGATTCCGGGCTGGGAGGGCTGACAAGCATTCCATATCTTATGGAGGCTCTCCCGGAGGAGAAAGTCATATATTTCGGAGACACCGCCAGAACGCCGTACGGCTCCAAGGCGGTTACCACAGTGCGGCGTTTTTCGACGGAAATCGCCGATTTTCTGGTGAAGTCCAATGTCAAGATGATCGTTATCGCGTGTAACACCGTAAGCGCTACATGCCTTGATGATCTCCGCGCGAGATTCCCTGAAATACCCGTTGTCGGCGTGATCGCGCCTGCCGCTGAAAAGGTGGCGGAAACATGCAACTCTGACAGCAGGGTCGGAATCATCGGGACAAAGGTCACCATCGCCAGCCATGCCTACCGCAGCCATATCGAGGAGATCAGAAATGATCTCAGGATCAGCGAAGCGGCATGTCCTGCCTTTGTACCCCTGATAGAGGAGGGAATCATCAAAAACGAAATCATGGATATGACGATCCGCTATTATATGGATGATTTCGTGAAAAAGAACGAACTGGATACGCTGGTACTCGGCTGTACCCACTATCCTTTGATCAAAGAGAATATCACACGGATCTATCCGGGCCTTTCCGTAGTCAACCCCTCCAGCGAAGTGGTGGGGAGGATCTGCGACATCCTGAAGGAAAAGGATATGCTCGCCCATGAGTCCGATTTTACCAATGTATTCTACGCAAGCGACCTTTCTGAGAACTTCATCAACATGATCGATCATATATTTGAAAATGTAAGTGAAGACAAAAAAGTAAAATTCATGAACTTTGATCTTGAAAAGGAGCGTCTGAATGGACTTTTATGAACTGCTTGAATATCTTGAACTGGAATCTCCTGAGGAATTCGAGTATTTTGAAGCCATGGCGGATCTTGCCGAAAGCGACGACCCGATAGAGCAGGAGGCTGTATATCAGCTGTTCGCGGGAGCGCCGGAGACCATGCTCGAAGAGCTTTTCGGCGACTACTTCGACGATCTTCTCGAGGGGCTTCCGGAAGACGCCGGGGAGATCTACTCGCTTCTGCATCAGATCAGACTGTCACTGACCGGTCTTGCGTCGGGCGCTGAGGAGGAACATGACTTACGTCTTCTGACGGATGAGTTCTGCCGCTTCAGGAACTGGTTTGTCTATGAATCAGACGTCGAGCTGGATCCGGCGGACGGCGGTCCGGCGCTGCATCAGAGTCTCAGGGACGCGATAACTTCCTCAAGGCTGGAAAAGCTGGGAGGGCCGTCTTACCGCTACAGTTTTGAGGGCGCGCTCACATATGAGCTGGACAGTTACACCATGTCCTTCAGTGAGCTGGCGGCGGCTGAAGATGATTACAACAGCGGAACGATCGTGTTCGATCCTTCCGGTGAGCAGGACGATGAAGACAGCATTCTTTCATTCCCTGAGGGAGGCGGCTATGTCCAGTGATTTTTACCAGGCATTCGATGATTTCGACCGGTTCGCTTTTCCGGCGCCCATAATACGTGTGACCGGAGGGCACGGCGGGGAGGCGCTTCTGATCATCGGAAGCGAGAAGACCTGCCTTATAGACTGCGGTATGGCATACTGCGCTGAGCAGATGCTGGAAAACCTTGAGAAGGCTCTTTCAGGCGCGGGCCGCGGCACGCTGGATCTGCTGCTTCTGAGCCATTCCCATTATGACCACATCGGCGCGCTTCCGTATATCAGAAAGAAGTATCCGGAGGTGACCGTCTGCGGAAGCGGACACTGCGCGAAGATACTGGAAAGACCGGGGGCGAGAACTCTGATGAAGGAACTCGGAGAGACCGCGCGGAATCAGTACGATCCTGACAGCAGCTTTGAGATAATCGTGGACGGGCTGTTCGCGGACCGCGTCCTTAAGGACGGGGAAAGTGTAAGCCTGGGTGATGAGACCGTTACCGCCTTTGAAACGCCGGGTCATACAAACTGCTCGATGAGCTTTCTCCTGATGCCCCTGAACCTTCTGTTTACCAGCGAAAGTACAGGGATCATCGAAGGAAAGGATTATGTGCACACGCCTGTCCTCAAGAGCTTTGACCAGGCGAGAGAATCTCTTGAAAAGTGCAGGGCGCTTCATCCGGATCTCCTGATCCTTCCGCATTACGGCCTGGTGCCGCCGGACTATACAGAAAAATACTGGGATTCATTCGAGGAGGAATGCGGCAGCAAATTCGCTTTTGTGCGGGAAATGATAAAGCAGGGACTTTCTGAAGAGGAAATGTTTGAAAGATATACCGAACGCTACTGGACGCCGGCAAAGCTGCAGGAGCAGCCTAAAGAGGCGTTTATGATCAATTCGAAGCACATACTGAACGCGATCCTGAAAGGGATTCATGGAGAAGGAGGAGAACATGGCTTTTGATGCGGAAAAGGTAAAGAATGATATCGTTTTATGGATAAGAGAATGGTTTGAAGAGAACGGAAAAGGATGCAAGGCGGTCATCGGTCTTTCCGGCGGCAAGGACAGCTCTGTTGTCGCGGCGCTGTGCACTGAGGCTCTTGGAAAGGACCGGGTCTTCGGTGTCATGATGCCGAACGGAGAGCAGTTTGATATCGATGTGTCCCGCGCGCTGGTGAAGCATCTGGGCATCGAAGCCGTTGAATTCAACATCAAAGGGGCCTATGACGGTGTTGTGGAGGAACTGATGCGCCATTTTGATCATTTCAGCGATCAGTCAAAAACAAATCTGCCTCCCCGCATCCGCATGACGGTGCTCTACGCGATCTCACAGAATGTAAACGGCCGCGTAGCAAACACCTGCAACCTCTCCGAGGACTGGGTGGGCTACAACACCAAGTTCGGCGACAGCGCCGGGGACTTCAGCCCGCTGTCGAAACTGACCGTTCAGGAAGTCAAGGCCGTTGGCCGCGCACTGGGCCTTCCGTCCATGTTTGTAGACAAGGTTCCGATTGACGGACTTCAGAGCAAGACCGATGAAGACAATCTGGGATTCACATACGCGACGCTTGACAGATACATCCGTGAAGGCGTCTGTGAGGATGAGGAGATCAGAAACAGGATCGATCAGAAACACAAAGCGAATCTGTTCAAGCTGATGCCGATGCCGGTATTTCCCTATGAGCCGGAGGAGTAAGATATGCTGAGCAAGGAAAAAATCGACAGGATCAACTTTCTGGCAAGAAAGAAAAAAACTGAAGGGCTGACGAAGGCGGAGGCGGAAGAGCAGCAGGTGCTCAGACAGGAATATCTCGCCGCTTTCAGAGCAAACTTCCGCAGACAGCTCGATGAAGTCCGCTTCGTTGAGGATCTTACGGAGGCGGAGCTTGAAGAGATCGCTCTGGAAAAGCAGCTTTTGAATAATGGAAAAAACTGAGCTTGGAAACACCGGGATTCTGGTCACGCCGGTCGGCATGGGAGTGCTCACGATGGGAGCTTCGCAGCTGAATCTCTCTCTGGAGGAAGGCGCGGGGCTGATCCGTTACGCCTACGACCGCGGGATCAGATTCTTTGATACGGCGCAGTATTATGATTGCTATCATTATCTTCGCGAAGCCTTCCGCGGCATCGATACTTCCAGGAACAATCCTGAACGGCCCGTGATCTGCAGCAAATCGCTGACAGCGACATATGAGGGTATGGAGGAGGCGGTGCTTGAGGCGCTGCGGGATCTTGGGCTTGAAAGCATCGATCTCTTTCTTCTGCATGAGGTGCGCCATGACCCGGATTTCGAGATCAGAGGCGGAGCCTGGAAATGCCTTCAGGACATGAAGCAGGAGGGCCTGATCGGCGCCATCGGCGTTTCCACGCATCATGTGGATGTTACGGAGCGTATGGCGGAAGAACCCGCGTGTGACGCGGTGTTTGCCCTGACAAACTATGCCGGACTCGGCATCCGCAAAGGCAGCGGCGCGGGAAGCGCCCCGGAAATGGAGCGCGCGGTAAGATCATGCCTTGAGGCCGGAAAAGGAGTCTTCGCCATGAAAGCCTTCGGCGGGGGGAACCTCAGCGCGGATTACCGCAGGGCACTGGATTATGTCCGCGATCTGGGCGTTCATTCCATTATGGTGGGGCTTGGAAAGAGGGAAGAAGCCGACCGTCTGATACAGTACGCGGAGGGAACGCTGCCCGATTCCTATGCTCCTGATGTCAGCGGCAAACGGATCCGCATAGACCAGAGCGACTGCGAAGGCTGCGGAGCCTGTCTCTCACGCTGCCCGAACCACGCGATCAGCTGGAATGAAAACGGTCTCGCCGATGTGGATCATCAGATATGCCTGACCTGCGGCTACTGCGCTCCGGTATGTCCGGTCAGAGCGATCATCATGTGGTAAAACACCTGAAACACGATAAACCGAATAAACAGCACACCGCGCTTCACAGGAGGCGCGGCTTTTTTTAAAGTTTCCGTCAAGCTTTTCTGTTTTCCCTTGCCATTTAATGCGCAAAAGTGCTAAAATAAATTAACAGAATATTTGAGGATGAAGGATCTGTGAGAGTTCCCGTACAAGCGGGGCGCCGAAGGGGCAAGGCATCCGGTGAATGCTGAAACTCTCAGGCAACAGGGATCAGATCTGGACGAAGCTCTGGAATTCGCAGGACAGGGGAGAATTTGCGTATGGCAGGATTCTCTTCTTTTTTATCAGAATGAACAGAAAGGACGTGTGACAACATGAGAAAGACCGGTTTTTCACCAGCTGATATTCTGCTTCCCGCTGACGGCGGATTCGAGACCTGGGCAGTCGTAGCATGCGATCAGTTCACATCTCAGCCTGAATACTGGGAAAAGGCGGAAGAGATAGTAGCGGACGCGCCTTCGGCGCTGCGCATTATCCTGCCGGAAGCC
Organism: uncultured Eubacteriales bacterium; assembly: GCA_902797095.1. Classification (GTDB taxonomy): domain Bacteria; phylum Bacillota; class Clostridia; order Peptostreptococcales; family Anaerovoracaceae; genus Lentihominibacter. Next base: position 10,657 of record CADBRP010000271.1, read on the forward strand.
CAGCTTTCCGACGGGCATACTGAAGAGCACATCGCCAAGATCAACAGCACAATGCTCAGCTATCAGGAAAACGGGATCTTCAGGGAATATCCGGACGCTATGATCTATCTTGAGAGAACACAGAGCGACGGAAGGATCCGCAGGGGACTCATCGGCAAGATCGATCTGGAGGAATACGACTATTCCAGAGACAGCTCCTCGCTTGTAAGAGCTACTGAGGGAACCGTGCTGGACAGAATCCCGCCCCGTCAGGCAGTAAGGAGAAACGCCTCTCTTGAACTGCCCCACATCATGCTTCTCGTTGACGATCCGGAAGATACACTGATCGGGCCTCTCCGCGCGTGCGATGACGTGATCTATGATTTTGACCTCATGCTTGGAGGAGGTCACGCAAAAGGCGCGCTGCTTAATGAGGCGCAGAAGGAAAATGCCATGAAGGCGCTTGAAGCGCTTGCGGATTCACCGCTTCTGTTTGCTGTCGGCGACGGCAACCATTCCCTGGCGTCAGCCAAAGCCCACTATGAAGAAAAGAAAGCCGAAAACGGCCCTGGATCTGAAGAAACGCTTCTGTGCAGATACGCTCTTGTTGAGATCGTGAATCTGTACGATAACGCGCTCGAATTCGAGCCCATCCACCGCGTTCTCTTCGATGTGGACCCTGAGGATATCCTGAAGGAATTCCTCGAGCGCTATCCGAAAGCGTACAAGGGAGAAGGAGAAGGACAGAAGATCCGCTTCGCCTGGGAAAAAGAAGACGGATTCCTTACCGTTCCCGATGCCCAGGCGCAGCTTGAAGTAGGCACGCTCCAGACTTTCCTGGACGACTATCTCGCTCGCAAAGGCGGAAAAATAGATTACGTACACGGAGACGAAGTAACACTTGAGCTCGGCAGAAAACCGGGATGCATCGCGTTTCTGCTGCCCGCCATGGATAAGAATGACCTGTTCCGCTCCATCATCGCGGACGGTCCGCTGCCGCGCAAGACATTCTCCATGGGACATGCCGAAGACAAGCGTTACTACATCGAAGCCAGAAAAATCCGCTGAGAATCTGTAAATTATACTGTTCAGAAAGGAGTAATCAGATATGGAACTTAAAACACCTCTTTATGAAGCACATCTTAAAGCAGGAGGGAAGATGGTGCCCTTCGCCGGATACACTCTTCCGGTACAGTATGGCACAGGCGTTATCAAAGAACATATGGCTGTCCGTACGGCTGTCGGTATTTTTGATGTATCCCATATGGGCGAAATCATCTGCGAAGGTCCGGACGCGCTTGCCAATCTGAATATGATCCTGACCAACGACTTTACGAAGATGGCCATCGAACAGGCAAGATACAGCCCGATGTGCAATGAGCACGGAGGCACAGTCGATGACCTCATCGTTTATAAGCTTGGGGAGGAAAAGTATTTCCTGGTCGTAAACGCCGCCAATAAGGACAAGGATTATAAGTGGATGCTGGATCACCAGTTCGGTGATGTCACCTTCACTGATGTTTCCGATCAGTACGCGCAGATCGCCGTTCAGGGACCGAAGTCTATGGACGTCATGAAGAAAATCGCCCGTGAAGGAGATATTCCGGAGAAGTATTATCATGTAAAGGCA
>CADBRP010000272.1 GCA_902797095.1 uncultured Eubacteriales bacterium
CAGTATTTCTGTTACGGCATCGCTGATCATGTTATACTCTGCAACTGCGATTCCCGAAAAAGATACACCCTTGCTTTTCATCTCTTCCGCCGATCCCAGGATGTTCACCGCATGATCGGCAATGCGCTCATAATCCCCGATCAGTTTCATATACTCCGTGGCCCTGGCGCTTTCCTCCTCGCTGAGATGTCGGGATGTCAGCTTGAAAAGATAGGTACCAATGACGTCTTCCAGGTGATCTGTTTCATCTTCTGCTCTGCGTATGGTTTCCGCCCTTTCTTCCTCATAGTGGATCACATTTTCGAGACTGTCCTTTAAGGCTGCGACGGCTGTCCTTGCCATAACGTCCAGCACCTGACCGCACCGGCCTAGAGCAAGTGCCGGGCTTGTCAGCAGGCGCTCGTCAAGCTCCCTTGCCCGTTCCGGCACCTTTGCGTCAGGAAGGATCCTGCAAACCATCTGTTCAAGAACGCCGCTGAGCGGAAGCATCAGCAGGGTACAGAGAATATTAAACACCGAATGGAACACCGCGATCCCCATCAGGCTGGCAGGCTGCGTCAGGAGCGCCGGAGCCAATATCGTTTTTATGACGCAGAAAACGGTCAGCCACAGGGCGGCTCCGATGAGATTGAACCCCAAATGAACAAGGGCTGCTCTTTTCGCATTTCTGGTCGTGCCGATGGACGAAAGCATGGCTGTGATGCAGGTGCCGATATTCTGTCCCATAATGATCGGGATAGCCGCGCCGTAAGAAACCGCGCCTGTGGAGGCAAGGGCCTGTAGAATACCGACGGATGCGGAGCTGGACTGTATGATGGCTGTCAGGACCGCACCGGCCAGAACGCCCAGGACCGGATTGGTAAATGCCAGGAAGAGCGCCTGGAAACCCGGGACGTCCCGAAGGCCGGAAACCGCACCGGACATGGCGTCCATGCCAAACATCAGCGTAGCAAATCCGAGTAAAATCAGCCCGGTATCTTTCCGCTTATTGTCTTTTGACATCATATAGCAGGATATGCCCACCAGCGCAAGGATCGGCGTAAAGGACGACGGCTTTAACAGTTTCACAAAAAGATTGCTGCTCTCGATCCCGGCAAGGCTTAAGATCCATGCCGTTACAGTGGTCCCGATGTTTGCGCCCATAATGACATTGATGGACTGCTTCAGGGTCATCAAGCCGGAGTTGACAAAGCCTACCACCATGACCGTGGTCGCCGACGAGCTTTGGATGATGGCCGTAACGATCAGCCCTGTCAAAAGCCCGGCAAATCTGTTGGTGGTCATGCGCCCCAAGAGCCCTTTCAGCCGGTTGCCGGCGCGGCGTTCCAGCGCCTGCCCCATCAGTGTCATGCCGAACAGAAACAGGCTTAAGCCGCCGATCAGATTCAGTGCGTCAAATAGATCCATAACATACTCTCCATTCTGTTTTTTCTAAACTGAAGAATAGAGCGCCAACATCAAATGCGTTATCGCGCTTCTGTAAAAAGTATGTAATGTGCAGGTAATGAAAAAGCAGGGGCCGTCAAAGCCCCTGCAAAAACAGAATTCGTCCTACCCCTTTCCATCCCCCGGCCTGTTCGGTATCGTCACGATAAACTCCGAGCCTTCGCCGGGACTGCTGTTTAGTCTGATCGTTCCATGATGGATCAGGACGGCATGTTTGATAATGGAAAGTCCAAGACCCGTACCGCCTGCCTCTTTGCTCCTGCTTTTGTCCACGCGATAAAAGCGTTCAAAAATGCGTTCCTGTTCCCCTTCCGGGATCCCGATCCCCGTATCCTTTACTGTAAGCACAGTGTGCTGTTCATCCTGCGATACAGATACCCTGACACTGCCTCCGACACGATTGTACTTAATGGCATTGTCACACAGGTTATATGCTATGCTGTACAGCATCTGCGGGACCGCTGTCACAGGAGCATTTTCCCCGGTGACGGTGACGCTGAGACCCATGGCAGAGGCTGCGGCATCCAGGGTATCCACTGCATTTTCAACGATCCGATAAAAATCGCAGCGCTCCCATTTCATTTCTGTCCCGCCATTGTCCAGCTTCGTCAGGTCGATGATATCCTCGATCAGTCTTGTCATCCGCAGCGATTCCCTGCGGATCTTTTCCGCAAAGGGCTTCCTGTCTTCTTCCTTCACCAGTCCCGTTTCAAGAAGCTCTGCATATCCGGAGATGGCATGAAGAGGGGTTTTCAACTCATGGGAGACGTTTGCGCTGAATTCCTGTCTGATCAGCGCCGCCCTTTCAATTTCCTCCTGATCCCTTTTTAACTGCGCCTGCTGCGCAGCGATATGCCGGAGCAGAGGCTCGATCTCCTCATAGTTTTTCTGCCCGTAGTATTGGCTGGGATGGGTGGGGTCCAGGGAATTGATCGGCTTTACGATCTTCGCGGCGATTCGTGAAGCCAGCAGATAGGAGAGGAGCAGCGCGGCAAAGATCACAAAACAGATCGGCTGGGCAAAGCCGAAGAGAAGGCTCCATACGGACAGCTGCGCAACAGACATACGGAGCACGGACCCGTCCGGGAGCTGTTTGGCTGCATAATACTGTTGGTCCGCAAGGGTGTAGGAGCGTCTGGACGCTTCTCCGTAGCCCTCTTCCAGCGCCTGCCTGATCTCCGGACGCTCCATATGATTCTCCATGGTCGCAGAATCCGCCTGGTCATCAAATAAGACTTCCCCCGTCGGACCGACCCAGGTGATCCGGTAATTCCCGTCATTGAGTCCGTCAAAATATTCCGCCCCGGAAAGGGTGACCCCCTGTGCAGCCAGTTCGGTCTCTATGCGAAGCTGCTTCTTCTGCAGGGAAGAAAAATAACCATACAAAGATCCCATGATCAAAAGTAAAGAGGCCAGGAAAACCGTGAGGGCAACGGTCCAGATTGCCTTAAAAATCTTACTGCTCATGTTCCGTCTCCATCTTATATCCAACCCCCCGAACGGTCTGGATGTACGTTCCTGCTTCTTCAAGCTTAGTCCTGAGCGTGCCGATATGAACATCTACCGTTCTTGTTTCACCGGAAAAATCAATGCCCCACACGCTCTGCAAAATGTTATCTCTTGTGAAGACCCTCCCCGGATTTTCCATGAAAAGCTTCAGCAACTCATATTCTTTCAACGTCAGTAAAACAGGCTTTCCGCCTACGGTCACAGTATGCTTGTTTTCATCCAGCGAGATCATCCCACAGGATAAAAGCAGATCCTGATGGCGGCCGGCCCGGCGAAGGACCGCCTTTATGCGCGAAACCATTTCCATCATTCCAAAGGGTTTTGCCAGATAATCGTCGGCGCCGGAGTCAAGGCCGATCACTTTGTCATACTCACTGTCTTTCGCCGTTGCCATAATGACAGGAATATC
>CADBRP010000273.1 GCA_902797095.1 uncultured Eubacteriales bacterium
CTGAGCTACTTTTCCGGGAACGGCCACACATGCCTTCCGGAGGAGGAACTGGTAGGGAACGCCTCCTCGCTGCTGGATCTGGAGAGCGGGATGATCCGGGAACAGCTTGGAATAATGGCGTTTGAGGGTGATATTCATCTGGGGCTTGTGGACGGCCGGAAGACCGTTTATCTTTACAGTTTTTATGCCGCGGAGCAGAATGTCAGCCGCTGTCTGCGCATTCTTCGCGGCGCTGATCCAAAGCCGGTGCGGGGCAGCATCGACACTCTGATCCGGAGGACGGAATCCGCGACAGGCATTCTGCTCAGCGAAAGCCAGAAGGATGCTGTGCGCTCCTCGCTTACGGCGGGCGTTTCGGTGATCACCGGCGGCCCGGGCACCGGCAAAACGACGATCATCAATACGATCATCGAGATACTGGAGGACAGCGGTCTGAAAACAGCTATCGCGGCGCCGACGGGAAGGGCCGCGAAGAGGATCACGGAGACTTCGGGCCATCCGGCGTCGACGATCCACCGGCTGCTGGAATACAGTTACGGGGAGGATGAGGATTTCCTGCGTTTTGCGCGAAACTCTGAAAATCCCCTGGAATATGACGCGGTGATCATTGATGAAGCGTCGATGATCGACCTGAAGCTGATGGACGGGCTGGTCAGCGCGATCCGCCCCGGGACCAGATTCATTCTCGTGGGGGATGACGATCAGCTTCCCTCGGTAGGCGCGGGAAACGTGCTGCGCGATATCATCACCAGCGAATACATCTGCTGCACACGGCTGACGGAGATCTTCCGCCAGGCCGCGGAGAGCATGATCGTAGTCAACGCCCACAGGATCAATCACGGGGAATATCCCGACTGCAATTCAAAGGATAAGGACTTCTTCCTGCTCCGCAGAAACACGGAGAAGGAAATGCAGGATACGATACTCGAGCTGATAAGCAGGCGGCTGCCCGCCTACTATCCGGACACTTCCGGGATGCGGGACATCCAGGTCCTGACGCCTGTCCGGAAGGGGAATCTGGGCACTCTGGTCATGAACCAGAGGCTGCAGGCGATCCTGAATCCGCCTTCAGCTGAAAAGGCGGAGAAGACATACGGGGAACGCCTTTTCCGCGAGGGCGACAAGGTGATGCAGATCCGCAACAACTATGAGATGAAATGGCGGGACAGCGAAGAATTCACCGAGGGGGAAGGCATATTCAACGGCGATATGGGCTTCGTTCAGACCATTGATTCGGAAAACGGCGAAATGACGGTGGTTTTTGACAGGACCCGCTATGTGACATATCCGTTTTCCCAGATGGACCAGCTGGAGCTCGCCTACGCCATCACTGTCCACAAGAGCCAGGGAAGCGAGTTCCCGATCGTGATCATGCCGGTAAGCTGGTTCCCGCCGATGCTCGCCACAAGAAATCTGCTGTATACGGGCGTGACCAGGGGAAAATCCGTCGTCGTCCTGGTGGGATCCGAGAAAAAGCTCCACGGCATGGTGGACAACAACCAGATCAGCAGGAGGTATTCCGGGCTGGGATGGCGTCTGCAGGAGCTGCTGAGAATGGAAAACGAACTACTTAAGAATAAAGCATGAATTTGTCTGAAAAAGCCAGGGCCGCCGTACGGGAACTCGATGAGGCGCTGTTTCCGTCCGGAATCTACTGCCTTTGCTGCGGCAGCATGATCGACCGGACCAGAATGTACAGCCTCTGCGATGACTGCATCGGCAGGTTCCACTGGATCACGGGCAGGACCTGCGGCAAATGCGGCAAGGCCATGCCGGACACGAGCAAAGGCAGGCTGTGCTATGACTGCATGCTGCAGGAGCACCTGTTTGAGCGCGGTTTTTCCTGCCTGACCTACGGCCTTCATGAGCGGGAGATCATGATGGACCTGAAATACGGAGGGAAAGGCTACATCGCCCGCAAGTGCGGAGATATGATGTTCGACCGGATGGAGGAGGAAATCAGAAACGGCTGCTTTTCTTCCTGCGGCGTGAAGATCGATCTGATCGTGCCGGTGCCGGTCAGCGACGGCCGGCTTCAGAAGCGGGGATACAATCAGTCCGCGCTCATGGCGCGCCAGCTGGCGCGCCGCTGGAGAGAGTCCGCGCGTAATTCCGGCGGGGAGATGCCGGAAGCGCCCGCGCTGCGGGAGAATCTGCTGGAGCGGACCCGGGAAACGCAGATGCTCCGGAGCCTGAATCCCGCGGAAAGGGCGCTGGAACTGAAGGGCGTATTCCGCGTGAAGCTCCGTTTCGCGGGGGAACTGCCCGGCAGGACCGTGCTGCTGATCGACGACATCTACACGACAGGCGCCACAGCTGACGCCTGCAGCCGCGCGCTGCTTTCCGGCGGCGCGGCCGGGGTGTATCTTCTGAGCCTTGCCAGCGGCGGGAACAGAAAGCCCGGGCAGTGACAGACGCGGCCGTTTTGATATCGGCGCACTTGATAATGAGGAAAAGCAAATGAGATACCGCCTTGCGCAGATAAAGACCGGGATCGATGAACCGGCAGAGAACCTTCCGGGAATCATCGCCGGGATCCTGCATATAAAAGAGAGCGACATCGGGGAATGGGAGATCAGACGAAGATCCATCGATTCGAGGAAGAAGCCGCGTATTCAGTATGTCTATACGGTGGAATTCACCGTGGAAAAAACGCTGAAATCGCGCGGGAACAGAGATCTGACCGCAGTCGATGAGGAAGCGGAGGCCGCAGCCGTCCGAATGCCCGCGCACGGCAGCGAAAAGCTGCGCGGAAGGCCTTTTGTCGCCGGGGCGGGACCTGCGGGGCTCTTTGCCGCGCTGGAACTGGCGAAGGCGGGTTTCAGGCCTGTCATCATCGAACGGGGCCCGTCCATGGAGGAGCGGATCAGCGCTGTGGAGAGGTTCAGAAAAGAACGCGTCCTCGACCCTGAGGCGAACATGCTTTTCGGCGAAGGGGGAGCGGGAACCTTTTCCGACGGAAAGCTTGCCACAGGAATCAGGGACGGACTCATACGAAGCGTCCTTGAGGAATTCCGCGGCGCTGGCGCGGGCGATGACATCATGTACCTCGCGAAGCCTCATATCGGGACCGATGTGCTTAGGACCGTCATCGTGAACATAAGAAAAAAGATCGAATCGCTTGGCGGGGAGATCAGGTTCAGCACAAAGCTCGAGAAAATCGTGAGCGCAGAAGGAAGGCTTGAAACGCTTATTCTGAACGGCCCTCATCCGGAGACGGGAGAGCGCGGCATCTATCAGGAGCCGGCCGGCGTTCTGGTGCTTGCTGTGGGGCACAGCGCGAGGGACACGTTCAGGATGCTGCATGAGCAGAATGTGGATATGGAGCAGAAGCCTTTTTCGATCGGAGTGCGCATAGAACACCCGCAGGCTCTCATAGACGCCGCCCAGTACGGAGAGGAAAACACCGGGAAGCTTCCGCCGGCTGATTACAGGCTGAGCTATAAAGCGTCGAACGGGCGGGGCGTATATTCTTTCTGCATGTGCCCCGGAGGCGAAGTTGTCGTATGCTCGACCGCGGAGGGCGAACTCTGCGTGAACGGCATGAGCAACAGAAAGCGGGACAGCGGCACCGCCAACAGCGGCATATTATGCGATGTCCGCACCAGTGATTTCGGAAGCGCGGATGTGCTGGCGGGCGTAAGGTTTCAGGAAAAATATGAAAGGCTCGCATTTGAAAACGGCGGTTCGGACTTTACTCCGCCCCGCTGCGCGATGAAGGAATTCACGGCGGAAGAAGGCAGCGAAGACGCGGCCGGAGCAGCCGCGGTGAAAAACTCTCTTCCCGGATTTGCCGCGGAAGCCATCCGCGAGGCGATTCCGCATTTCGCGCGCAGGATACACGGCTACGATCTTCCCGGCGCGGTCATAACCGCCGCAGAGACCAGAAGCTCGTCTCCTGTAAGGATACTCAGAGGAAAAAGCGGCGAGAGCAATATCAAAGGCCTCTATCCTGCCGGTGAGGGGGCAGGCTACGCGGGAGGCATCACTTCGGCCGCGTGTGACGGGATACATGCCGCGCGCCGGATCATTGAAAGGTATTGTCCGGAGACGTTTTGCGCGGAAGATCATCAGATGGTATAATAAAACCCGGATACGTTCCGTATCTGTTCCGGGTCTGTGGTTGCAAGGCCAGGCCAGCTGCGGGCAAAAGGTCCCACGTAAGCTGTACGCAAGGCGGCAGTGATCATGGCGCAGTTTAGAAGTAAGTCCTCGGGAAAATCCCGGTCAAGGCAGGTGTGGGGGCAAAGACCAGGTCAGCCGGTTCTCCGCGGGGCGTATCCGATTAAAAGAATACGGACGGAATCAGCGTGATCGCGACTGCTACGCACAGGAGGATCACGACGATCCGTACGAGCCAGACCTTTCCGGGGGAATGCTGGCTGGTATGCTGCTGAGGTGTCTGCGGAGATGATTTCGCGGACTTCTTGTATTTTTTGCTGCTCATTTATATGACTCCTTTATATGCGGGGATTTGGCGTTGTATCTGCAAAGGCAGCGGCTGCCTTTGCATTCGTACACATTTCACTTTATCGGGTTTTGCTCCCTTTGTCAATTTGTTTTAATGAACGTGTTTTTTTGCACGTACGGCATATTTGGGGTATAATGTGGGAAATCCGGCAATGAATTCATATAGGAGGAAATCTATGAATATATTTTTTTGCGGCGCCACCACAGGCGTTACCGGATCCTGTCATCTGATCACTTCCGAGGATTTCCGCATTCTTCTCGACTGCGGACAGTTTCAGGGAGGAAAAGCACAGGAGGAGATGAACCACGAA
>CADBRP010000274.1 GCA_902797095.1 uncultured Eubacteriales bacterium
ATCGTAAATATCGTTCAGAAGGAATTCGGATGGGCGCAGACCGAAGACGGCAGATGGCTGCGCGCGAAGGATCTGAAAAAACTGAAGGACAACTGATAAAAGGAGAATGACAAAATGGAGAAGAAACAGCCAAACGGAGCAGCGCTTCTGCCGATCATCGTATTTCTGATCGTCTATCTGGGAAGCGGTATCTATTACGAGTACATCAATCCGCCGGAAGGAGGCATGGGTTTTTATGTCATGTCGGTCGTTGTCGCCTTCATGATCGCGCTCGCGGTAGCGTTCATCCAGAATCCGAGTCTTTCATTCGATGAGAAGATCAGGACATGCGCCAGGGGCATCGGCGATGAGAACATCACCATCATGCTGTTCATATTCCTTCTCGCGGGAGCCTTCAGCGGTATAGCCAAGGCGTCCGGCGGCGCGGACAGCACAGCGAATATGCTGCTCAGCGTCATCCCGTCCAATTTCGCGGTTCCCGGACTTTTCATCATCGCCTGCGTGATTTCCATGGCGATGGGAACATCCTGCGGCACGATCTCCGTTCTTACTCCGATCGCGGCAAATGTCGCGGCGACAGCGGGACTGAACCTGCCAATGTGCGTTGGCGCTGTGGTAGGCGGAGCGATGTTCGGCGACAACCTTTCCTTTATCAGCGATACGACCATTGCCGCGACCAAGACGCAGGGCGTAGCCATGAAGGACAAGTTCCGGGCCAACTTCAAGATCGCCCTTCCCGCGGCAATCGCGACACTGATCCTCATGATCATCATGGGAATGAGCGGAAAGGCCGCTCCGATCGAGCATCTCGATTTCAGCGTCCTGCAGGCGATTCCCTACTTCGCGGTACTGATCGCCGCGCTCTGCGGCATCAATGTATTCATCGTTTTAGGCTGCGGATCGATCCTGTGCTTTATCATGGGACTCATCACCGGATCCCTCAGCATCCAGACTGCCTTTGCGTCGATGGGTGAAGGAACCTCGGGCATGTTCGAAACGATGATCGTCACCGTTCTTGTCGCGTCCATCGGCGGACTTATGAAAGAGTTCGGAGGATTTGAGTTCATACTCGGGCTGATCCGGAAGGGATTCGGTTCGCGCAAGGGCGGCGAGCTGGGAATCGGCATCATCGTTTCCCTTATGGATATCGCGACGGCGAATAATACAGTAGCGATCGTTATGGCGGCTCCTCTCGCCAAGAATGTCAGCGAGGAGTTTGACGTGGAACCGGAGAGAACCGCTTCTCTCCTGGACATTTTCTCCTGCGTCTGGCAGGGAATCATTCCCTACGGCGCGCAGCTTCTTATCGCCGCGGGCCTCGCGGGGATCGGAAGCATCACGATCGTTCCGTTCCTGTTCTATCAGGGTTTCCTTCTGATCAGTGTGCTGGTTTCCATCGCGACAGGCTTCGGGAGCAAAAGCAGGAAGAGGGCATAATGGCAGGAAGCGCACGAAACATCTTTAGATTTGGCGCTGATTGTGGTAATATAACGGCAGGTCTATAACTGACCTGCCTTTAATATTTTTTGAAGTCTCCGAGGGAGGCCGGGTTTTGTATTTCGAAAAACGGGGCGCGGAGACAGAAAGGGATCAGAATGAAAAAAGTCGGAATCATTATGGGAAGTGACAGCGACCTGCCTGTAGTGCAGAAAGCTGTGGATAAATTAAAGGAACTGAATGTGCCGTATGAGGCGCACATCTATTCAGCGCACAGGACACCTGCCCAGACCAGGGCTTTTGCTGAGGGCGCTCAGGAAGCGGGCTTCGGCGTGATCATCGCCTTTGCGGGCAAAGCCGCGCATCTGGCGGGAAGCATCGCGGCGGGAACCACGCTGCCTGTGATCGGCGTGCCGGTCAAATCCTCCACACTGGACGGACTGGACGCGCTGCTCTCCACGGTGCAGATGCCGAGCGGCATCCCTGTTGCGACTGTGGCAATCGACGGAGCGGCAAACGCCGCTATTCTGGCAGCGCAGATCATTGCGCTGGGAGAGCCGGAACTTGCGGAAAAACTGCGGGCAGATCGTGCCGGGGCTTCTGAGAAGGTCCTGGAAAAAGACGCTGCTCTCGCGCTGTAACTGTTGACCTCAAAAAGAAAGGACATTTGAAATGGGAGGATATTTCGGAGCAGTATCGAAACGGGACGTAGTAATGGATGTGTTCTACGGTACGGATTATCATTCGCATCTTGGAACCAAAAGAGGCGGAATGGCGATATATGACAAGGAGATCGGGATCAAACGCGAGATCCATAACATAGAGCATTCACCTTTCCGTACGAAGTTTGAGGATCTCGTGACCCGGATCACGGGCACTTCCGGAATCGGCTGCATCAGCGATACGGATCCGCAGCCGATGATGATCCATTCGAATCACGGTGTCTACGCCATCCTGATCGTAGGCGTGATCAATAACGACAAGGAACTGATGAGGCAGTACCTGTCCTTCAGCGGAGGCCATTTTGAGGCGATGAGCGGAGGCCGGGTCAATTCAACGGAGCTGGTAGCATCCCTGATCGATCAGAAATCCGATTTTGTGGACGGAGTGAAATTCGCGCAGGAATCCATCGATGGATCCGCGTCGATCCTCATCCTGAAGGAGGACGGAATCGTTCTGGCGGCCAGAGACAAGCTCGGCAGGACGCCGATCCTGATCGGAAAGGACGCGGACGGGCACGCGATTTCCTTTGAACATTTCGCGTATGAGAAGCTGGGATACGAGACCTGCTACGAGCTCGGCCCCGGGGAGATCGTTGAGGTCCGGGCGGACGCGGTAAGGGTATTGTCCCCCGCTCTTAAGAAAAAGTGCATCTGCGCTTTCCTCTGGTCCTATTACGGATATCCGAATTCAACCTACGAGGGAATCAATGTCGAAACCATGAGAAACCGCAACGGACGGCTCATGGCCCGGTTCGACAAGGAAAACGGAAAATCCTTTGATATCGATTACGTCTGCGGCGTGCCGGATTCCGGCATCGCTCACGCGGTAGGGTATTCCAATGAATGCCATGTGGACTACGCCCGCGCGTTTGTAAAATATACGCCGACATGGCCGAGAAGCTTCATGCCGGTCAACCAGAAGGAAAGAAACCGCGTCGCGAAGATGAAGCTTGTTCCGGTCAAGGAACTGATCGAGGGCAAGAAGCTGCTCTTCGTCGACGACAGTATCGTCCGCGGCACGCAGATGCGGGAGACGGTCGAATTCCTGTATGAGAACGGGGCGGAGGAGATTCACATGAGATCTGCCTGTCCTCCGATCATGTACGGATGCAAATATCTGAATTTCTCAAGATCCACTTCTGATATGGACCTGATCGCCCGCAGGACGATCCTGGAGCTCGAGGGGGAAGAAGGAGAAAAATACATCGAAGAATACAGTGACGGACGCACGGAACGAGGCAAGGCCCTCAGGAGCGCGATCTGTGAAAAGCTGCATCTGAAGTCACTGGAATTTCAGAATATCGATCTGATCATCGAGGCGATCGGCCTGGATGAATCAGAAATCTGCACCTACTGCTGGAACGGAAAGGAATAGGACATGAACAAGAATTCTAGATCTGACGCTTACGCGGCGTCCGGAGTCGACATCACTGCAGGCTACAAGGCTGTCCAGATGATGCAGGAGCATGTGAAGCGGACGCAGACCGACGGAGTCCTCTCCGATGTAGGGGGATTCGGCGGACTGTTTATGCCGGATATCTCCGGTATGGAGCAGCCCGTTCTGGTCAGCGGGACCGACGGAGTCGGGAC
>CADBRP010000275.1 GCA_902797095.1 uncultured Eubacteriales bacterium
CCAGAATATCAGGCTCTACAGTGATGTTCAGGTGGAAGGCTGGGAAAGAGAGATGGATATCGCCAAAAGCGGAGGCGGCGTCGTAATCGCCAGCGTATCGGGACATACTCCGTCAGAACTGGCGTATCTGGCAAGCAAGATGGAGCAGTTCGGGGCGGACGCGATCGAGATGTCGGTGTCCAATCCGATGGCGGAATCCCTTGAAGTCGTCGCTTCGCACGCGGATGTGATCTTTGAGATGACACAGGCTGTCGTCAATTCTGTAAAGATCCCCGTCATCGTAAAGCTTTCCCAGAATACAACGAATATATCGAAGGTGGCGAAGGCGGCGAAGGCAGCAGGAGCTTCCGGCGTCAGCGCGATCAATACGGTCCGGGGGATCCTGGAGATCGATCTGGAAAACGCGCGGCCTTCTCTGTCGACCTACGGGGGAATATCCGGGGAATACATCCGGCCGCTGGGCCTCGCGTCCGTAGCGGCGATCTGCCAGTCCGTGGATATTCCGGTATCCGGAATCGGCGGAATCAGCACGGCTAAACACGCCCTGGAATATATCATGCTGGGAGCCTCCACCGTGCAGATCGGAACCGGCGTGATGCTTCACGGGAAGGAAATGATAAGACCGATCATCAGCGGAATAGAGGAATGGCTCAGCGCCCACGGCGATCTGACTCTTGACGCGGTCAGGGGACGCGCCCTGTCCAACCTGAAGTCCTTTGATGAGATGAAATACGAACCCACTGTCAGTACGGTCGCGGGAGTCCCCTGCAGGGAGCTGTGCCGCAGATGTCTGGAATGCTGCATGTACGGCGCGATCAAGAGGACGGAGGAAACCGTGAGCGTCGACCAGATGAAATGCATCGGATGCGGGCTCTGCGTCTCGGAATGCCCCGCGGGGAAACTGATGCTGGGTCTCTGATAACAGCAGGGGGAAAATAAGTAAAAAATGAGTAAGACAGATCTGCGGACGGATATGAGGGTGGAGCAGCCGCGCCTCGGACGCGTCGGTATGATCGCGCTCATTACAATGTGCAACGCGATCGCTCCGCTTTCTACAGACATGTATATGCCGGCGCTGCCGGATATGGCGGAGTTTTTTCATACCAGCGACGCGGTCATGAACATAACGCTGGTGGGCTTTTTCCTGTTTTTTGCCATCGGAATGCTGATCTTTGGGCCGGTATCCGACCGCTGCGGGAGAAGGCCGGTCATGCTGACGGGCGTCAGCGTATATATTCTGTCCAGCATCTGCTGCGGCCTTTCGATGAGCGTATATTTTCTCATCGCCGCCCGTATCCTGCAGGCCCTTGGAGCGGGGTGCATGGTATCGGTAAGCACCGCGATCGTAAAGGATCAGTTTACCGGCCAGACTCAGGGATCGGTGCTTGCTGTGGCGCAGGCGTTCAGCGTGCTCGGGCCGGTGATAGCGCCTCTTCTCGGCGCCCAGATCTACCGGTTTTTCAGCTGGAGGGCGGACTTTTTCATGCAGGCTCTGATCACAGCGGCTGTACTGATCCTGGCGCTTCTGATGCGGGAGCCGCTGCCCGCGGAGGAAAGGCTGGACACAGGCGTTCTGCGGTCCTTCACGCGGCTGGGCAAGGTCCTGTCGAACCGTGTTTTCCGCTCATTCCTGCTGGGGATCATCATGATCCAGATCCCGATGATGGCATACATCTCATCCAGCTCATATATCTATGAAAACCAGTTCGGCCTCACATCCACGGGATACAGCCTCTATTTTTCCGCGACTGCTCTGGCGTCCATTCTGGGGCCGGTGATCTATCTGCGCCTGAGGGGCTTCAACCGGTTCTCGGTCGCCCAGGGGATCTACGCCTCGTGCCTGGTGTTCGGCACGCTGATGCTGCTGTTCGGCCACAGGGCGCCGGCGTTCTTTGCGGCGTGCTTTGCTCCGACGATGATGACATCGGCTGTATCAAGGCCTTTTGCTACAGCGATCCTGCTGAATCTGCAGAGAAATGACACGGGTTCGGCGGCTTCTCTTACGAATTTTTCCTTTACGCTGTCCGGAACCGTCGGAATGCTTCTGATTACATCCATCTGGCAGGATTACATTCTGGGGCTGGGGATCCTGACGGTCGCCGCGGGAATCGCGGGAACCGCGACCATCCTGTTTTTGCGCGGAAGGCTGGGGAAAAACGCGCTGGACGATGTCCGGAGCGTGAACTGAAACGCGGAGGATATGAAGAACCATGAATGAACAGATGACACTATTCGAAAACAGGGTCCCGCAGCCGCTGCCGGCGAGGCTGCGCCCACAGACCATCGATGAGATCGTCGGGCAGCAGCATCTTCTGGGAAAGGGAATGATACTGCGCAGGATCATCGAGCAGGACGCGGTCTCCTCCATGATTTTCTGGGGGCCTCCGGGAGTCGGAAAGACGACGCTGGCCGGCGTGATTGCGAATCAGACGAAAGCCCGGTTCATCAATTTCTCCGCGGTGACCAGCGGGATCAAGGAGATCCGGGCAGTGATGAAGCAGGCGGAGGACAACCGGCTGTTCGGAGAAAAAACGATCGTGTTCGTGGATGAGATCCACAGATTCAACAAGGCGCAGCAGGACGCATTCCTTCCGTTTGTTGAAAAGGGAAGCATCATCCTGATCGGAGCGACTACGGAGAACCCCTCCTTCGAGGTGAACGGAGCGCTGCTGTCAAGGTGCAGGGTGTTCGTGCTCCGGGCGCTGAGCGAGGAGGATATCATGAAGCTCCTGTCGCGGGCGATAACAAGCCCGCAGGGATTCGGGGATCAGAAGGTGGAGATATCCGAAGATGTCCTGCGCATGATCGCCGTATTTGCCGGAGGCGACGCGAGAACAGCCCTGTCTACCCTGGAGATGGCGGTCCTGAACGGGGAGGCGCGGGACGGAGGAATCACGGTGACGAAGGAAACGGTCGTCCAGTGCACATCCCGCAAATCGCTGCTTTATGACAAAGACGGGGAGGAGCATTACAACCTGATCTCCGCCCTGCACAAATCGATGCGCAATTCCGACCCGGACGCGGCGGTCTATTGGCTCGCGCGCATGCTGGAGGCGGGGGAGGACCCGATCTATGTGGCGCGGAGAATCACCAGGTTTGCCAGCGAGGATATAGGGCTGGCGGATCCGAGAGCGCTTGAGCAGGCAGTCGCGGCGTTTCAGGCCTGCCATTACATCGGCATGCCGGAATGCAGCGTGCATCTGACCCAGGCGGTGGTCTACCTGTCGCTGGCGCCGAAGTCGAACGCGCTCTATACCGCGTACGAGACCGCGAAGAAGGACGCCCTCACGCAGCTGTCCGAGCCGGTTCCGCTCCATATCAGAAACGGAGTGACGGATCTGATGCGTCAG
>CADBRP010000276.1 GCA_902797095.1 uncultured Eubacteriales bacterium
CCGAGCAGGCGCAGCGCGTCCCGTTCCGCCGAAAGGGACATCTGATCGGGAACGATCAGGATGGTCTTCCGTTCCGGATCTATATTCTCAAATATGTACTTTTCTCTGTCCGTAAGCGCGTCCGCGTAATAAATCTTCAGCATGTCTTTATCATAACATAAAAACTGCCGTTTCAACAGTTCGTCGAAACGGCAGCTGATTTCATCGGAAGAGGGTCACCTGTCTTCTCGGAAGTACGGCAGCCCCAGACTTTCGGGGGGCTGGTTCTCCCGCTTGTTTCTCATTCCGGTGATGACCAGAACGATGATCGTGACCACATAGGGCAGCATCTTGTACAGTTCCTTGATCGCCAGGTCCGTGCCCGTGGGGATGAACAGATACAGGATATACAGACCTCCGAAGAGGAATGACGCGAATACCGCGATGTTCGGTCTCCAGAGGGTGAAGATTACCAGCGCGATGGCGAGCCATCCTCTGTCTCCGAACGCGTCGTTGGACCATACGCCGCTGGCGTAATCCATGACGTAGTAGAGGCCGCCGAGTCCCGCGATCATGCATCCGATGCAGGTCGCCAGATATTTGTACTTTGTGATGTTGATGCCCGCGGCGTCCGCAGTGGCGGGATTTTCTCCCACCGCCCGCAGCTGCAGTCCCGTGCGGGTCCTCTTCAGCACATACGCCGTAATGAACGCGATGATCACGGCGACGTATGCCAGGAATCCGTAGGAAAAGAACAGCTTGCCGAACACTCCGGTGCCCTGCGCGAAAGGCAGAGCTTTACTGAAGTACTGGCTGGTGGCGGACAGCGCGATGGACGGCACGTCGCTTCCGGTCAGCTTGATCAGGGATCCGCCGAAAAAGTTTCCGAAGCCTACGCCGAATGTGGTCATGGCCAGACCTACAACGTTCTGGTTGACCCTCAGCGTGATGGTCAGGACGCTGAACAGCAGACCCATCAGAAGCGAACCGAGAAGGCACGCCAGCAGAGGGATCGCAACCGCGGGGAACGCGCTGACGTTTCCTCCCGCGTGCTGCTCATACAGGAACGCGCCGATGACGCCGCATATTCCGCCGACATACATGACGCCCGGGATACCCAGGTTCAGGCTGCCGGATTTCTCGGAGATGGTCTCGCCGGTACATCCGAACAGAAGAGGAATTCCCTGTACTATGGCTCTGGGAATGAACGATATGATATCAAACATGTTCCGTTCCCTCCTTTCCTGCCGGAGGCTCCAGCTTTCCGCCCGCGGACTTTCTGAAATGTATCTTGTAATTAATGAAGAATTCGCTTCCAATGATGCAGAACAGGATGATTCCCGTCAGGATATCGCCGAAGGACTGATTCAGTCCGTAAGCCGTCGATATCTCACCCGCGCCGCGAGAGAGGACGCACAAAAGCAGGCTGACCAGCACCATGGCCAGAGGATTGAACTGCGCGAGCCACGCCACCATGACGCCGAGGAAGCCTCTGCCTCCCGCCAGGGTCGTGGTGATGGTATGGTCTGTTCCCGCGACCATCAGGAAGCCGCAGAGTCCGCAGAGTCCTCCGGAAAGGAGAAGCGTACGGATGATCACGCGCTCCACCTTGATGCCGACATATCTCGCCGTGCTCTGGCTCTCGCCCACGACAGAGATCTCATATCCATGCTTGCTGTACTGCAGATAGATGTATATCCCCGCCGTCAGAAGCGCCACGATCAGGATGTTCAGCAGATACTGATAATTGCCGATCGACGGCAGCCAGCCGGATCTCGTCATCTGGTTGATGATACCGACCTTGCCGGATCCCTTCGGGGATTCCCATACGATGATATAGTAGGCGACCAGCTGGATCGCTACGTAGTTCATCATCAGTGTGAAAAGCGTCTCGTTGGTGTTCCACTTTGCCTTGAAGAAGGCCGGGATGCCTGCCCACAGCGCTCCGATCAGGATGGATGAGATCAGCATCACCAGGATCAGCAGCGGTCCCGGGAGCGAATCGCCGAGAACGATCATGCACGCCGCTGTCATCCAGGCGCCGATCAGGACCTGTCCTTCTCCGCCCAGATTCCAGAATTTCATGCGGAACGCCGGCGCCATGGCAATGGAGATGCAGAGCAGAACCGCGGTCTCCTTGCCCAGGATCCAAACCTTTCTCTCCGTTCCGAACGCGCCCTCCAGCATGGTTCCGTATACGCCCACCGGATCAAGGCCGGTGGCGGCCGTGGTGACGATGGCGCAGATGACAAGGGCCAGGGCGATGGCGATAATTCGGATCAGCCAGGCCTTCTGCCATGGGACCCCTCTCCGCTTAGTGATATGGATCAGAGGCTCTTTACTTTCTTTTCTCACTCAAAGTCACCTCCTCCCAGTCTCGTCATCATCATGCCGACGCGGTTTTTGTCAGCGGTCTTGCCATCTACGATCCCGCTCACCCTGCCGCCGCAGAGCACCAGGATCCTGTCGCACAGCTCCAGCAGGACGTCCAGGTCTTCGCCGACGTAGACCACCGCAACGCCGTTCTTTTTCTGCTTGTTCAGAAGGTTGTATATCATATAGGAGGAATTGATATCCAGGCCGCGGACAGCATAGGCTGACAGAAGCACCGTAGGCGAAGACGCGATCTCACGCCCTACCAGGACCTTCTGCACATTTCCTCCGGAAAGCCTTCTGACCGGAGTCGAGACGCCGGGAGTGTTTACCTCCAGCTCATCAACGACCTTCTCAGCCAGCTTTTTGGGCGTCTTGCGGTCCGTGAACACGGATCTGCCTTTGCGGAATGAACGGAGCATCATGTTGTCCGTCAGGTCCATGCTCCCGACAAGACCCATGCCCAGCCGGTCCTCCGGAACGAAGGAGAGGGATACGCCCATGGAAGCGATCTGAAGGGGGTCCTTCCCGATCAGGCTCTCGCTGCTTCCGTCATCCTCGATATAGCGGATGGAGCCGCTCTCCACTGTCTGCAGACCGGCGATCGCTTCCAGAAGCTCCTTCTGACCGCATCCGGAGATGCCCGCGATTCCCAGGATCTCACCCGCGTTCGCTGTAAAAGAGACCTCGTCCAGCTTCAGCACGTTGTCGGAGCTGCGTACGGTCAGATCCTTCACCTCGATCCGCGGTCTCGGATTCACCGGCTCGGGACGGTCTATGTTCAGAATGACCTCCCGGCCGACCATCATGTTCGTCATTTCCTGCGCGTTGGTCTGGCTGGTTATCATCTCTCCCACATACTTGCCTTTGCGCAGGACAGCCACACGGTCAGAGATTTCTTCCACCTCATGCAGCTTGTGGGTAATGATCACTACGGTCTTGCCGTCTTTTTTCATGTTCCGCAGCACGGCAAAAAGCTTTTCGGCTTCCTGCGGGGTCAGAACCGCGGTCGGCTCGTCCAGGATCAGAATATCCGCTCCCCTGTACAGGACCTTTACGATCTCTACCGTCTGCTTCTGTGAAACGGACATGTTGTAGATCTTCTGCTCCGGGTCCACGTCAAATCCGTAGGTATCGCAGATCTTGCGTATCTTTTCGCCTGCCCTGTTCAGATCCAGTCTTCCCTTTTCCTCGAGGCCCAGAACGATGTTCTCCGCGGCCGTAAATACATCCACCAGCTTGAAATGCTGATGGATCATTCCGATGCCGTAATCGAAGGCCTCTCTCGGAGAACTGATGGAAACAGGTTTTCCATCAATATAAATCTGTCCTCCGTCCGGGAAATATATCCCGGAAAGCATGTTCATCAGTGTTGTCTTGCCGCTGCCGTTCTCTCCCAGCAGGGACAGGATCTCTCCTTTGTAAATATCCAGGCTGACATTGTCATTGGCCACGATCGTGCCGAATGTCTTGGTGATGTTCCGCATGGATATAGCTGATTTGTTTTCCAATAGTCTCCGCCTCTCTCCCGCCTGATCTGCGCGGTTTCAATATCTGCGGTAAAGAAAAAAAAACGGGAAAACCCCGGTGGATCCGGGGCTTTCCCAGTTATATCATCAGTCGCCGAATGATGTATCCAGAAGTGTGATGCCGTCGATCTGCACATCAAAGTACGGAGCGGAACGGAATTCAGACTCATGGAAATATCCATCGCTTACAACTTCTGTCTCGTGCTCCATGTCAGCGTCGGTATCAACGTCAGCCTTGTAGCTGTCAAGCGGCTTGCCCTCAAATGTGAACTTGGATGTATCGAAGACATGTACTTCGCCGGATTCCAGCTGCGCCTTTACCTCTTCGATTTTTTCAGCAGTACCCGCTGCAGCGGCCTTCTCGTTGATGTCTGTCAGAACTACAGAACCTGTCTTCAGGTCGCCGATCCAGTCGGTGTCGATGGATTCGCCGTTCTGTACAGCCTGGATAGCATACTTGTAGTACGGAGCCCAGTCGATCCTGGAGGATACGATGAATGTGTTCGGGCACGCGTCAACAGTGCTTCCATTGTAGGAAACGTTCGGTACGTTCGCCTTCTCGCAGGCTGTCGGAGCGCCCATGGAGTCAGCGTGCTGGCTGATGAGTACGCATCCGTTGTCGATCAGCTTGTTCGCGCCTTCCTTCTCGGCTGTCTCGTCATACCAGGATCCTGTGAATGTGACTTCCATTGTAGCGGATTCACAGATGGAACGCGCTCCCAGGAAGAAGGATGTGTAACCGGACATTACCTCGGCGTATGTGAACGCGCCGACATATCCGATCTTAGCCTGATCCGGGGTGATCTCACCCTTTTCGATCATCTCGTTCAGCTTCATTCCCGCGGCTACGCCAGCCAGATAACGGCCTTCATAGATAGACGCAAACGCATTGTGATAGTTTTCCAGTCCGGCTGTGTGCGCCTTGGTGCCCGTGGAGTGACAGAACTGCACTTCAGGGAATTCCGTCGCTGCCTGGATCATGTAATCTTCATGTCCGAAGGAGTCGGCAAAGATGATGCCGCAGCCCGCGTCAACCAGTTCAGCGGCAGCGTCATAGCATTCCTGACCTTCCGGAATGTTTGTCTTGATCTGATAATCGATCCCCAGCTCCTCACAAGCTTCCTTTGCAGCGTTGATGAAGTTCAGGTCATAAGTAGAGTTCTCGTCATGAAGGCAGATAAAGCCGACCTTCAGAGCGGTGCTGTCTTCTTCTGACCCACCTTCACCGGAGCCGCCGCATGCTGTCAGCGCTGCTGTGCAGGCAAACACCATCACGAGGCTCAGAATCAGCGATAATACTTTTTTCATTCTAAATCCCTCCTGTGAAATGTAACAATGAAAACATTTAAATTTTACTGACTGGTCACTGTGATGTCAAGAATACTGCCCTAAAAAAAGTAGACTTATTTCGAGGCATATTGTATACTTTCCCTGTAATC
>CADBRP010000277.1 GCA_902797095.1 uncultured Eubacteriales bacterium
GCGCCATTAGCTCAATTGGATAGAGTCGCGCACTACGAATGCGAAGGTTGGGGGTTCGAGTCCCTCATGGCGCGCCACAATTCCCGGGATTACTGTAATCCCGGGTTTTTTATTATCTGTATGATCCGCGCGCCGTCTGTTGATTCTGCCTTTCGGGCCCGCGCGTATGAATTCTGAGCCAGGCAGGATTAGTAAAATCTTTGCAAAAGCAGGCTGTTTTACTGCAAAATGCAGTGTCTGTTTAGTAAAAAACTCTGTCTGGTATGCCTGTTTACTAAAGTCAGCAAGTGAAAATGTAATGAACGGCTCCATACCGGGATGGGAGCGAATGCGAGAGAGGAAAAAAACTCCGCAGATTAGTAAAGCAGCATATAACCGCCTGATTCTTACTAAAAACTGAGGTGAATCTGCAGTAAAATAAGGTCAGATGAGCAGGTTTTTACTAATAGCCAACCATCACGAAGGCATTCCGAACGAACTGCGAACGCACTGCGAGCGAACTACAAAAGAACTGCGAAAGAACTGCGAAGGAATCACGAAATAATTCCGGCACCCCGAAGCCCGCAATATTCAAGGAATCGGTTTTAATCCCGGAGAAAATGCCGTATAATAATAGTGTTATGAAATTGATTGAATTATTAGAAAAAGATAAGGAAAATCTGCTCACGGAGCTTGCGTCCGCGAAGAAGGCGGATAAGGCCATCAGGATTCTGGAAAATGAACTGGACAGGCTTTTGATGACGTACAACGAGACGTGCCGCAATGAGCAGGAACAGGATGCGGCCGCCCGCATGATGCAGGCGGTCAGGCTTTCCCTGCCTTTGATCGACTCCGCCGGAGAGACGAAGGTGTGGGAATCTGAAGGAAGCAGCGGTAAAAGCAAAGGCAGGATCAACCCCCTCGCGTTCATCTTTATCGCGGGAGCGCTGGTGCTCTGCGGCTTCGGGCTGGTGCCCCTGATCGCGGCGGCAGCGGCAGCCGGAGCGTCTGAAGCAGCCGAAGCAGCCGGCGAGGCGGGAAAGAATCCCGATTTCCTCAGGATCATCGCGCTGGAGCTGGGAGGGCTGGCGGCGGCAGTCATCGCCGGATTGCTGATGAGACGCCCTGCCCGGAAGGAGCCGAAACGCACCCGGCAGGTTGAAACCTCCATCGACGCGGGCAAGATCTACCGGAGCTTCAGGAACGCGATCCTCTCCGTGGATCAGAACCTGGACGAAATCAGGTCCCAGGAAAAATGGAAGAGCCGCAGCGAAGCCGGAACGATCGAGGGCCGCAAGGTCTCCTCTTCAGAGCTGGATCTGTTTTCCGACCTGCTCGCCGCCGCGTACAGCGGAGATCCCGAATACGCGCTTGAGAAGATCGAGAACATCAAATATTATCTTCACAGACAGCAGATCGAAGCGGTCGATTACAGCAGTGAGACAGCAAAGTATTTTGACATGATGCCGGGACAGAACGCCGGGACGATCAGGCCCGCTCTGGTTGCGGACGGGAGTCTGCTCAGGAAAGGAATTGCTTCGGCAGGGACGAAGTGAGGAGGAATGAAGATCTATGGATCGGTTTTTCGGATTTGATCTGGGAGACGCCGAAAGCGCCATCGCCAGATTATATAAAGAGGATCAGGTCGCTCCGGAAATGATATCCGTAGCAGGCGAGACAAGCTTCATCACCGCCTACGCGCAGCTGACTTCAGGGGAGCTCCTGATCGGCGAAAAGGCCTGCTATGCCGACAATGTCTTAAAGCGCAGGATCCGTTTCAAGAGCCGGTTTCTGACCGACAGCTCCAGCGCGGCAGATATCAAGAGTTTTGCCGCCGGAGTTCTTGGACAGCTGTACGGAAGCGGCGATCTCGTCATGAACGAGGATACCAGCGTGTATGTCGGCTGCCCCGCCGGATGGGACAAGAACGCCCGGGAGCATTACCGGGAGATTTTTGAGAGCGCGGGCTATCCCCCTGTCAGGATCATTTCCGAATCAAGAGCGGCCATGGTCAGCGCCTGCCAGTCAAAGCATCTTCAGATCGGTGTGGATATTCTGTCCAGACCGGTGCTTGTTGTGGATATCGGATCATCGACCACGGATTTCGCCTACATCATGGGCGGAAAGGAAGTCGAAATGAGGACCGCCGGCGAAGTCGCCCTGGGCGGCGGACTGATGGATGAGATCCTTCTGGAGGAATCCGTCGCGGCAGCCGGACTGTTCCGCAAAAAGATCCAGTCCGTTCTGGATGAAAGCGAGCCCTGGCGCGCGTACGCGGAATTCGCGGCCAGAAGGCTCAAGGAAAAATACTTTTCAGACGAAGAATACTGGAGCAAAAACAGATGCGTTGAGAGCATCATGCTCCATTACAACCGCCCCGTCAAGCTTACGCTTGCCATCGATAAAACCGTCGCTGACAAGCTGGTAAATAAAAAAATCGAACGGCTGGGCGGCCGTTCCTTCCGTCAGGTGTTCACCGATTCCCTCGCCGATGTCAGAAACAGCATCACCGGGAAACAGCCCGAACTGATTTTCCTGACCGGAGGAGTCAGCAAGCTGCCCGCGATCCGCAAATGGTGCGGCGAGGTATTTAAGGATTCAGTCATTATTTCCGCCACGGATCCTGAATTCTCTGTGGCCAAAGGGCTGGCGTACTGCGGGCGCATCGACGAAGACCTGAAGGAATTCAAGGAGGATCTGGACGAGCTGGTCAGATCCAGCAC
>CADBRP010000278.1 GCA_902797095.1 uncultured Eubacteriales bacterium
CATTTATGAATTGTAAGCAGAAATCGGTCTGTGGTCAACATTGGTTTGACTCGTAAAATCCGAAACCCGCTGATCCAAATGCTGAATCAGCGGGTGCCGGCAGTCTTAAATTGTGGTTTTCCTTAGGAAAAACCTTTGCCTTCAGATTAAGCCGCTGCCCGTCTTTCCGGAACGCAGCCGGCGTTGTCCGGTTTTTTCTCTTTTATCACATAAAGAATTTGCGGTCTTTATGGCTGAGGTCAAACGCAAATTCGCACATATAGTCGACGTAGCATCTGCTCATTAAGTATATGGAACACCGGGACAACCCTCAGATGTTTCAGTACCGGGTTTACCGCTTCATGCCGAGAATGGAGGAAGCAATCCAGCCGGTTTTCTCCTGGCCGTTCTTGTCGGTAAAGCGGACTTCCACAAAGTGCCTGCCCGACACCGAATCGTAAACCAACTGATCGCTGATGGTATCTACCACCGTCCCGTTCGGCAGGGACGCGATCTGGCTGTCTTGCTTGGAAGGTCCCTTGCGAACTGCTGCATTCAGATCGCAGTTCGTATTGACCGTGCGCAGGACGCCGCCGACGACATTTTCCATCTCTTCCAGGTTCAGTTCTCTCTTATCCATTTTCTTATCCTCCTGTTTCTTTCGATTTCAGCATATATCGGGATCAACCAATCACATGGCAATAACCTGCATGGCGCGGTTGTCATACAGAAGAGAACGCAGGCGAAGCGTCGATTCCTTATGGGTCCTCTTCCCGTTGGCAATGATTTTCCTGATGGCTTCGATCATTTTCTTCATGGTTCTCTTCCTTTCGTGAATGTCTTTTGCATTCAGTGTTTGATTTCATCTGTTGATACTCAGTGTTTTGCCTGGTGGCAGTATTTTTTCAAAAAATTTTTATGCCCCTCATTGCCAAAGTAAATTCTACACCCGGGTAGAACTTACTTTGGCAAATTCCAAAGTGGAATTTATCAATCGTAAAGAAGGGAATTACTCTCATGCTATCCATCAACACCATCGCCCTGGTCACCGTCAACGCGTCCCGCTCCGCCGCCGTCCCGGCCGTCTTCGATACCGGCCTTATGCTGATCAGGGACGAGAACTTCGCCGACGCCCACCGGCTGAATTCCTTCTCTTCCGCTTCGGACGCGGTGGTCGCGCTGACCGGTTACGGATTTTCGGACACCTCCGAAGCCGTGAAGGCCGCGCGCAAGTATTTCGCGGCGTCCCCGGCTCCGGCCTCGCTGCTCGTCTCCTGCTATCCCGCGTCCGAGACCCCGGCGCAGGCGCTTTCCGCCGTGCTGGACCGGACGGCAGACTTCTATGGCGTTTGCCTCGGGGCAGAGGAAACCGACGCGCGGATTCTCGCCCTGGAGGAAGCCGTCGCCGCCTCCGCGAAGCCCTGCGTCCTGTTCCTTCCGTTGCTTGGTACGCCCGCTTCGGTCGTCTCTTCCGGCTCCCTGCTGGATACCCTGCACAGCCGTTCCGCCCGCCGGGTGGTCGCGACCTATTCCGCGGCGCTGTCCGACGCCGCGGCGGTGATGGGCACCGCCATGGGCCTGCAGCTGGCGCACCGCGACTCCGCTTTTGCGCTCTGCTATAAGACGGTTCCCGGCATGGAACCCTCCGAGCTGACCCAGACCCAGGTGGATATGCTGAAAGGCCTGGGCGGGAACGTGTATGTCACCCGGGGGTATTCCTTCCGCCTGCTGGAGAACGGGCAAACCCCGTCCTCCTGGCGGTATGACGAGATCCTGTATATGGACATGATTGCCGCGGACCTGCAGTCCGCGGCGGTTGCCATGCTGGCGGAAAACACAGGAAAGATGCCGCAGACGGACGATTCCTCGGCGCAGTTCATGAACCGCTTCTCCGGCATCCTGGCGGGATATACGGATCGGCAGGTCCTGGCCCCGGCGGTATGGAGGGGTGCCGCCGTCGGTAGCATCCAGCCCGGGGACGTGCTGGAGAACGGCTTCTCCCTCTGGGCGGACTGCTACGACAACCAGCCGGAAGCCGACCGAGCGGCGCATAAAGCCATGCCGGTCCAGGTTGCGCTGACACTGTCAGGGTCGCTGGAATCTGTTGTAATAAATGTGAACGTGCAGATATAACAGCGACCCTGACCTGGCGGGCGATCGAGAGAAGCGTCAGCACAGTGTGCTGTTCTGCAAAGCAGAAAGCGACTCGAGATCGTTAGCGCGAAACGAGTCCGGGCACCGCTCCAAGGCGCCCGGACGATGATTGAGCGAACGGAATCGCCTGGAGTCGGTCGTGATTAACGTGAACGTTCAGATCTGATCACGAAAAAAGGAGGCCGTTAAGCCTCCTCAGTCAGATCACGAATCCGGACGCCGAAGAATCTGGCGATATCCTCAATCAGTTCTTCTTCAGGTTCGCTGAATCCGTTTTCCCAGTTGCTGCAGGTTCCGCGCATCAGGCCGAATACCTCATCGGTGGCGGCTTGTGATAGTCCACGGCTTTCGCGCAACTCACG
>CADBRP010000279.1 GCA_902797095.1 uncultured Eubacteriales bacterium
AGTGCCAAAAATTCTGTCGCCGGCATCTCCCAGGCCCGGAACGATATACGCGTTCTCGTTCAGGCACTCATCCTTGGCAGCGATGAAAATGTCTACATCCGGGTGAGCCTTCTGCAGTACCTCGATGCCTTCCGGCGCCGCGATCAGGCACATGAAG
Organism: uncultured Eubacteriales bacterium; assembly: GCA_902797095.1. GTDB lineage: Bacteria > Bacillota > Clostridia > Peptostreptococcales > Anaerovoracaceae > Lentihominibacter. Next base: position 158 of record CADBRP010000279.1, read on the forward strand.
ATGATGTTCTTGCCGCCTCTTGCCTTGACGAAGTCGATCGCCGCCACGGCGCTTCCGCCTGTCGCGAGCATCGGGTCCGTGATGAATATCTGGCGCTTGTCCAGATCATCCGGCATCTTGCAGTAATATTCGTGGGGCTCATGGGTCTCGGGATCTCTGTACAGACCGACATGTCCCACCTTAGCGTTCGGGATGATCTGCAGAATGCCGTCAACCATGCCAAGTCCCGCGCGCAGGATCGGAACGATCGCCACATCCTGACCCTTCAGCATCTTGACCGTCGTCTCGCAGATCGGGGTCTCGATGGTCACGTCTTCCAAAGGCAGGCTGCGCGTTGACTCATAGGTCATCAGCATTGCGATCTCGCTCACCAGCTGTCTGAAATCCTTTGTTCCGGTATTCTTGTCTCTGATGATCGCTGTTTTGTGCTGAATTAACGGATGGTCGAAAACGTAAATCTTACCCATGTTTTCCTTCCTTTCTGTTGATATGTAAAAGCATTTTTCACTTTGGCAAGCAGATCAGGAAAGTGCCTCCCCCCACTGATCCAGCATCGCTGTGCGTCTTTCGTGACGGCCGCCCTCGAATTCCGTCTCAAGGAACGCGTCCACGATCTGCAGCGCCAGCTGGGCTCCCGTGGTCCTTCCGCCAAGCGCCAGAATATTGGCGTTGTTGTGCTTCCTTGTAAGCTCCGCCATCTCAACGCTCGTACAGAGTCCGCACCGGATTCCTTTGACCTTGTTGGCCGCGATGGAAATTCCGATCCCCGTTCCGCAGACCACGATCCCGCGGTCCGCCTTTCCTGTGGCCACAGCCTCGGCGCAGGCTCTTCCAAAGACAGGATAGTCCACCGACTCCTCGGAACTGGTTCCCAGGTCAACGACCTTGTATCCCTTCTCTGCCAGATATTTGCGGATCATTTCCTTCAGATGGAATCCGCCGTGGTCACTTGCGATCGCAATAAGCATTTTCTTTCCTCTCTTTCCCAAAGGTGCCCCTTCGCTTTTCTTCCCATGTATTAAGTCTGTTTTGTATAACTGCTTCAGTTTATACCCTTATGATATGATATCCCGCGGATTTGAGCATCCTGTTCATGACGGCGAACCCGACGCCGTCCGCCTCAGAAAGAGCTCCCGCGAGAATCAGGTCCACGCCTTCCCCGTCGAGGTCTCTCAGCCTTGAAAACAGGTCGTGAGCCGCTTGCCGGAATTCCTGTTCCCCGAACAGTATCACGCCGGCGCGTTTCCCCTGCGCCTCGCATTCCCGCTTTCTGCGGCCGATCTCCTCCCGGACCCTGTCCGCGTCTCCTGATATGATCAGCATTTCCGCCTTCGGGGCGTAATGCTTATATTTCATTCCCGGGGACTTCGGTCTGAAGTCCGCTTCCTGCGCGCCCTTTGCCGGATCCAGCGCGGTATGCGACGCCGCTTCCTTAAGCGAGCTGTCGTAGAGCACCGGTTTTCCCAGCGCCTCCGAGATCTCGTCCGCGGTGATGATTCCCGGCCGCAGGATCACCGGAGCGTCTCCGGTCAGATCCAGAACGGTGGATTCTATCCCGACCCGGCAGTCCCCGCCTTCAATGACAGCGTCGATCCTTCCTTCAAGGTCCGCGGTCACATCCTTCGCCCTGGTCGGGCTCGGACTCCCGGAAAGGTTCGCGCTCGGCGCCGCGATGGGACATCCGGAAAACCTGATCAGGTCTCTGGCCGCCGGCGTCTCCGGCATGCGGACCGCAACGGTATCCAGTCCCCCGGTGGTCCTGTCCGGAACCTCCGGCTTTTTCTTAACCACGATCGTCAGCGGACCCGGCCAGAAACGGTCCATGACCGCAGCCGCGTCTTCGCTGATCTCCGGTGTCAGCCGCCGCATTTCCTCCGCTGCCGCGATATGCACGATCATCGGATTGTCGCTGGGGCGGCCCTTTGCCTCATACACGGCCGCTACTGCCTTTGTGTTCATCGCGTCCGCGCCCAGCCCGTAAACAGTCTCTGTCGGAAAGGCCACCAGCCCGCCTTTGCGGATGATCTCAGCCGCCTGTCTGATATCCTCGGCGCTTGTTGTCAGATGCAGTGTGTTCATCTGTTAAAAAGCTTTCATTTTTTCGGCCTGGTCGTTCGTGATGAGGCCGTCGATGATCTCGTCAAGCTCACCGTCCAGGAACTGTTCCAGCTTGTAGATGGTCATGCCGATCCGGTGATCGGAGACCCTGCCCTGCGGGAAGTTGTAGGTCCGGATCCGTTCGCTCCGGTCGCCGCTGCCCACCTGGCTTTTTCTCTGGCCCGCGATCTCGGCCTGCTGCTTCTGCATTTCGAGGTCGTAGAGCCTTGCCTTCAGGACCTTGAACGCCTTGTCCTTGTTTTTGATCTGGGACTTTTCGTCCTGACAGGTTACCACAAGCCCTGTGGGGACATGGGTCAGCCGGACCGCGGAGTCCGTCGTGTTGACGCACTGCCCGCCGTTTCCGGACGCTCTGTAGACATCCACGCGGACGTCATTGGGATTCAGATCGATCTCGACGTCGTCCACCTCCGGCAGCACCGCCACCGTGGCCGCGGATGTATGTACCCTGCCGCTGGACTCAGTCTCCGGAACTCTCTGCACCCTGTGCGCGCCGCTTTCAAATTTCAGCCTCGAATACGCGCCCTTGCCCTTGATGAGCATGACCGCTTCCTTGATTCCTCCGATGCTCGTATCGTTGACATCGATCAGCTCCGTCTTCCAGCGGTTTCTCTCGGCATATCTTGAATACATGCGCAGCAGGTCCGCGCCGAACAGGGCCGCTTCATCTCCGCCGGCTCCCGCGCGGATCTCCAGGATGACGTTCTTCTCATCGTTGGGGTCCTTCGGAAGCAGCAGGATCTTCAGCTCCTCCTCCATTTCCCCGATGGATTCCTCCAGTTCGGAAAGCTCCATCTTGGCCAGCTCGCGCATCTCCTCATCGCCGTCCTCCAGCATTTCCTTCGCTTCGGCGATGCCTTCTTTTGCTTTCTTGTACTCCTTGTACTTCTTTACGATAGGCTCCATTTCGCCCATCTCTTTGACATATTTCTGCCAGACCGGCTGATTGCCGATCACCTCAGGGTCGGAGACCTTCCCCGCAAGTTCATCGTATTTTTCTGTTATAAAGTCCAGTTTATCGAACATGCAACGCTCCTTCGCCAGTGTTCAGTCCGTCAGTGTTCTTTCCGCCCGCGCGCCTATTTCCTGAAAAAGCTCTCGGCCTCTTCTCTCCAGCGCCGTTCCTCTTCATCCGCCGGCTCATCCAGCACCATTCCATGGGGAACGGCATGGTTGTTCTCATCGACCGAAACGAATGTCGTGAATCCTTCCGCGTGAAGGTC
>CADBRP010000280.1 GCA_902797095.1 uncultured Eubacteriales bacterium
CGGACGCCGATCGGTCTGCGGATGACTGCCGCCTGCATAACAAAACCCCGCTCCAGACATGGACGCGGGGCCGGACTCTCACAGGTCTCTCGCAAATTTCTTACAAGTTCTCGCGACGCTCTTAAAGCGCGTATTTTTCTTTGTATTCGCTGAAATACTTCCTGAACAGATCGTTCTCTCTGTACTCCAGACTCTGGTGATACTCATGGGACAGGAATTCATTTCCCGCGGATTCCAGGATATCCACCGCGACATTGGTGCAGTGGTCGGAAATACGCTCAAAGTCCGTCAGAATATCATTGAACACAAATCCCTGCTCCAGAGTGCATTCCTGCCTTCCGACGCGGGCGATGTGCCGGCTCTTCAGTTCATCGCAGAGATCATCGATTACCTCCTCCAGAGGATCTACCTGAAGCGCGGCCTGCCGGTCATCATTTTCAAAGGCTCTCATCGTGATGCTCACGATCTCCGAAACGGCGTCCTCCATGATTCTGAGTTCTCTTTCCGCGTGGTCCGAAAACTTAAGCTTCTTCGAGCTCAATTCCTCCGCGGCTTCTCCGATATTCTTCGCGTGGTCGGAAATACGCTCAAAATCCGAAAGAACTCTCAGATAACGGTTGACCTCTACAGACTGCTCTTCATTCAGATCTCCCATCGTTACCCGGAACAGATACGCCCCGAGCTTATCCTCGTATCTGTCCAGCACTGCTTCAAGGCTGAACAGCTTTGTCAGCTCCTGCCGGTCAAAGTCCCTTCTGATGGAGATCGCCTCGCTGACGCTCAGCTCTGTCTTTGACGCCATGGAATCGATAACCATCCTGCTCTGGCTGATGGAAAGAGCGGGGTGGGCCAGGAATCTGGATTCAAGCCTGTCCATATCCTCCTGTTCCGCCAGATATGCTTCATCCTGCGGAATAAGCCGGCAGACCAGCTTTTCCAGAAGCCCGATAGCGGGAGCGAGGAAAATCACGATCGCCAGACGGTACAGGGTATTTGTCAGCGCGATGGCAACCATCGTCATCACCATTGAGGTGATGCTGAAATGGAAGATCGCGTTCAGCACATAAAACAGCACTCCGCAGATGATCGCGCCGACCACATCGATGACGAGGTAGATGAAAGCGGTCCTTTTGCCGTTGACGCTGGCTCCGAGAGCGCTCAGAAGGACCGGCACGGAAGCTCCGATGCCGATTCCCAGAATGATCGGGAACGCCATATCGAACGTTACCGCCCCTGTTACCGCCAGAGCCTGCAGGATACCGACCGCCGCGCTGGCGCTCTGGATCACGCTTGTAAGCACAAGACCTGCGATCACGCCCAGAACGGGATTAGAAAAGCTGACCAGGAAGCGGATGAAATTCTCATCCTCCCGAAGCGGCTCGATAGAACCTGACATCATGCTCATCCCGTACATAAGCACCGCGAATCCAAGCATGATACCGCCGATATTTTTATGCGTGCTGTTCTTGGTGAACATCCAGAGAATGATGCCGATCAGAGCGATGACCCCTGTCAGCACCTCTGTTTTCAGAATCGAAAACACCTGCGACTCGGAACCGCCCAGACTGTTCAGACATAGAATCCATCCCGTCACGCTGGTTCCAAGGATCGCTCCCATAATTACGCCGATCGCCTGCTTCACCTTCATCATGCCTGAGTTGACAAAACCAACTACCATGACAGATGTCGCTGATGATGACTGGATCACCGCGGTAACGCCGGTTCCCAGCATAATTCCCTTCGCGGCATTTCCTGACAGGCGATACAGGATCATCTCCATCCTGCTGCCCGCTACTTTCTTTAGCGAATCTCCCATGACTGACATTCCAAACAGGAACATCGCGATTCCGCCGATAAGTGTTACGATGTTTTCAACTTCCATGACTTGCCCAGCTCTCCCTTCGGCATTCGCGCAGGTGTAACGGGAACTTTGGATACGCGTTCCCGGTTTATGATTCCATCATACATTAAACAGGAAGTGGCAGATATCGCCATCCTTCACTTCGTACTCCTTGCCCTCTGAACGGAGCCATCCGTGCTCCTTCGCCGCGGACAGCTTCCCTCCGGCTTGCATCAGCTTATCATAGGAGATGGTCTCCGCCCGGATAAAACCTTTCTCAAAATCGGTATGGATCTTACCCGCAGCCTGCGGCGCCAGTGTTCCCCGTTTGATGGTCCACGCCCGGGTCTCATCCTCTCCGGTAGTGATAAACGAAATGAGATCAAGAAGCGCGTAAGAAGATTTTATCAGTTTTTCCAGGCCGGACTCTTCGATTCCGAGCTCTTCCATGAACATTGTCTTTTCCTCATCATCAAGCTCGGAAAGTTCAGCCTCCACTTTAGCGCAGATCACGACCACGCCGGAGCCTTCCGCTTCAGCGTACTCCCTGACCGCCTTCACATATTCATTTTCCTCTCCGGAAGCCTCCTCTTCGGAAACATTCGCCGCGTAGATCACCGGCTTGTAGGAAAGAAGGTCCAGGCTTTTTACAAAGGCAGCCTCGTCCTCATCCAGATCCATGGCTCTGGCGGATGTTCCCTCGCTTATGAAATCCGCTACCTTTTTAAGCAGATCGATCTCCTTCTGCAGGGACTTGTCGCCCTTCAGGTTCTTAGTGGCCTTCTGGATACGGCGCTCCAGCACCTCCATATCCGAGAGGATCAATTCCATGTTGATGGTTTCAATATCAGAGACCGGATCGATCCTGCCGTCCACATGCACCACATTGCTGTCCTCAAAACAGCGGACCACATGGACGATCGCCTCCACCTCACGGATATGCCCCAGGAATTTGTTTCCCAGTCCCTCGCCTTTGCTGGCGCCCTTGACAAGGCCCGCGATATCGCAGAACTCAATGGTCGTATAGATCGTTTTCTTTGAATTATATATTTCGGAAAGATTTGTGACCCTTTCATCAGGAACGGTCACAACGCCGATATTCGGCTCAATAGTACAGAAAGGATAGTTTGCGGCTTCCGCGCCTGCCTTTGTAATAGCGTTGAACAGTGTGCTCTTACCGACATTCGGAAGCCCGACGATTCCCAGTTTCATATGCAGCTGCCTCTCTTTTTTTCAATGGTCTGAAACCTGCCTACTCATTGAATTATAATTTACATGAGCACGCTTGTCTATGCGAATTCCCCTTTGCCCGCAATTCTTTTTACGGGGGGTCTTATCGCGGCCGGCTCTTTTTCTATGGCTGGCGCTGTTTCCGC
>CADBRP010000281.1 GCA_902797095.1 uncultured Eubacteriales bacterium
AGAGTATCGTACTGGTAGAGCTTCTGTCCGGACGCGGTCCTGAAATCAAAGGCAGACCTGCCTTTTTTTACGACCGTCAGCGACGCGGTCTGCCAGGCAGGCTTTGAAGCGGCGCTGGATGTTTCAGCGGAAAAACCCGCGAACAGCGCGAGGCAGACCAGCACCGCAATCAGTATTGATATTCTTCTTTGAAAATGCCTCCGCATCAAAAGCCTCCAGTCAGTCTTTCCAGATAAATTTCGCGTTTCCGGCTTCGCCTCCGTCGATGAGAAGATTCTGTCCGGTCATAAAGCGGTTGACCGCGCCGACAAAATAGATCCAGTCGGCGATCTCCTCGGGAGTTGCCCAGCGTTTCAGCGGGGTCAGCTCCATGATCTGATTCCATAGCACAGGGTCATCCATCACCGGGCGGTTCAGGTCGGTCAGAACGCCGCCGGGATCGATGCTGTTGCAGACAGCGCGCGGCGCGAGACGCAGCGCGGTGTTTTTTGTATAAGTGAGAAGCCCGCCTTTGCTTGCCGCGTATTCGGGGAACTCCGAACCGGTGTGGGCGCTGGCTGAGCCGACATTTACGACCGACCGGATGCGGCTGTTTCCGATGGCGTAACGCTCCGTGATGTTGATCGCTCCCTTGAGATTGACATCGATATCGTCTCCGGTATCCTGCACGCCGGCGCAGTTGATCAGGATCTCCGGCATTTCCTCAGGGGAAAGATCGGGGAAACTGTCAGGGCGCCGGACATCCGCGATATAGTGGATGTACCGGCTGTCTGAAATGACGGCGGGGGCGGTATCCAGACCGCGCACGGTATGTCCCTCCGAAAGAAAGCGTCTGGCTGCGGCGCTTCCGATGCCGCCGGAGGAGCCGGTAAGCAGTATATTCATCAGACAGCTCCTTCCATGACCGTTTTTTCTGATTTGTAGAGAAGGTACTGTTCTCCTACTTTTTCCTTTTCCCAGCTTTCACTGATCCGGTATCCCATCGGGCTGAAGACGACCTCGCACAGAAGCTCCATCACCGCTCCCGTGATCGAACAGAAGATGACCTGTGTCCAGCTCCATCCGAAGAAGTGCAGCGAGACGATCGTCGCGAAAACGAAGTTGTCGACGAACTGAGCAATACCGGTGGATATAAAGGAACGTGCCGCGAAGGCGCGGTATCCTCCGGTGCGCAGGCGCTTCGCGACGCTGTGGTTGATCAGCGAATTGCAGATCGCCGCGCATACCATGGCGGTGCTGCTGCCGAGAACCACATACCAGCTTCCGCCGATGGTGGCGTTCAGCGCGTCGTTGACCTCAGGCATTCCGGTGGAGTAATATTCGCCCCACATGCCCGGGCTCAGGGAAAGCAGCTTGAAAATGCCGCAGGCAGCCAGATTTACAGCCATCGCCAGAATGGAGATCTTCGCCGCGGCTCTTCCGCCGAAGCGCTTGCAGATCATGTCCATGCAGAGGAAGCTGATCCAGCTGATCGTGAAACCGCAGTCCAGAGCCAGATATTTCACGGAAAACAGTTCTTTATTCGCCAGGAGGTTCATCATAATGACACTTACGATGAACAGGGAAATTACAAGGGATGGGATGTTTCGCAGGAGGATGCGGTAATCCTCCATTTCACGTCTGATAAAGTTCATTGAATTGTTTCTCCTTTGGTTTTAATCTTTTAGAAGCAGGATATCGGACCCGAACTGCTTCAGCAGCTGTTTCTCAACCGCCGGCGATTATTATAACACAGGTCGACCGGAGCTGAAAGGGGTTTCGGAGAAGGCGGGGATCCGGTTGCGGATCGGGGGCGGTTCATGTAAAATCCGAGTGTAGCATTTCATATGGAGGAACAGAAATATGCCTAAAATGAAACTGGAATCGGTGGAGGAAGCCCTGGCGCTTCCGTTTTTCAAGGTCTATTCAGCAATGTACAAAAACCAGGAGACCGGAGGGATGAAGCAGTATGATCTGATTTCCCGGAGAAGGGATCTGTCGAAGGAAAACCTGGGGAGCGACGCACCCGCCGCGGCAGCCGCGATCCTTCCTGTGGACCCGGAAAACCGGAGAATCATGCTCACAAGGGAATTCAGGATGCCGGTCAATGATTATATTACCGCGGTCCCCGCGGGTCTTGTGGATCCGGGGGAGAGCATCGAGGAAGCCGCCGCGCGGGAACTCAGGGAGGAAACCGGATGCGTCGCGGACAGGATCTGGATACTGCCGGCAGCTTTTTCCTGCATAGGGCTGACAGACGAGAGCGCGTGCGCCGCCATCGCGGTGGTGAAGGAGGTCCTGGAACCGGAACAGGAAGAAAATGAAGAGATCTCCAGCGCCTGGTACACTTACGAGGAAGCGCTTGAGATCGTAATGGATCCGAAGACCCGGATCGGAGCGCGGGCGCAGCTTCTGGTGCTGCTGTGGCTGGCGCGGGAAGGCGTTGCGGTTATCCCGCAGTTTTAGCGAAATATCACGCGCAGGTGTGGTATACTGTCTTCAAACAACTGAAGAAAGGTGACGGAAAATGACATATTACAGCGAATACCAGAATAAACT
>CADBRP010000282.1 GCA_902797095.1 uncultured Eubacteriales bacterium
TGACGGGAAAGGATGTGGCCGTGGTATGCAGCGGCGACGCCGGCGTCTACGGCATGGCCGGCCTGCTTTTTGAGCTGGCGGACCAGTATGAGGATGTGGAGATCGTTGTGGTCGCCGGCGTTACGGCGGCCAACTCAGGGGCGGCTGTTCTGGGCGCGCCGATCGGGCATGATTTCTGCCTGATCTCCCTGTCCGACCTTCTGACTCCCTGGGAGCTGATCGAAAAGCGCCTGAGGTGCGCCGCGGAAGCGGATTTCGCGGTCTGCCTTTACAATCCCCGCTCAAAAAAGCGGGATGATTACCTGGCAAAGGCGTGCCGGATCATGATGGAGCACAAACCCGCGGATACGGTCTGCGGATGGGTGAAGAACATCGGGCGGCCCGGACAGGAATGGAAGGTGACCACGCTGGCGGAGCTCGGCGGGGAGCCCATAGATATGTTTACAACGGTGTTCATCGGCTCACGGACCACAAGGGTCATCGGAGGGCGGATGGTGACGCCGAGAGGATATGAGAAGCATGAAGATAGTTATATTCGGCGGGACAACGGAAGGCCGTAACCTTTCCGCGCGGCTGGCCGGGGAGGGCGCGGACGTGATCGTCAGCGTCGCCTCGGAATACGGGGCGGAGGAACAGGGAAACGCGGAAGGAATCCGTGTTTTTGAAGGCCTGAAAGACGAAGACGGGATCAGGGAAATGATCCGCGGATCGGATCTGGTGGTGGACGCCACGCATCCTTACGCGGTGCAGGTGACGGAGAACATCCGCAGGGCCGCTGACAGGGAAGGAATCGAACGGCTCAGGCTGATCAGGGAGGAGAGCGGAGACATTCCGGAAGGAACGCGGGTTTTGTATGCGCCGGACGCCGCGGGCGCCGCGAAGATGGCGGCTGAGCGCGGCTGCAATGTGCTCCTGACCACCGGATCAAAGGACCTGCCGGTCTACGCGGCGGCCATCGATCCGGAGAAGCTGTTTCCCCGGGTGCTGCCGCTGGGAAGCAGCATCACGGCCTGCGAGGAGGCGGGAATCCCCCACAGGAACATCATCGCTGTTCAGGGACCTTTTTCCGAGGAACTGAACCGCGCCGTGATCCGGGATTTCGGGATCGGGATCCTGGTTACCAAGGAGAGCGGAAAGACCGGAGGGTTTGAAGAAAAGATCCTCGCCTGCCGGGCCTGCGGCATCCCGGCTGTTGTGATCCGCAGGCCGGAGGAGGAAGGCCTGTCCTATGATGAAGTGCTGCGTATCTGCAGGGAGAAAATGAGATGAGCATTATACTTGCCGGAACAGGATGCGGTTCCCCGGAAACCATGACCGCGGAGGTCAGGGAGGCGATGGCGCGGGCGGATCTTCTGATCGGCGCGGGGCGCCTGCTTGAAAGCATCCCGGCGGATTATACGGAAAACAGAAAATCAGCTGTCCGCCCGGAGGAGATCTGCGCGCTGATCGCTGAGGCGCGCCGCAGGGCGGAGTCTGAAGACAAAGACGTCAATATATGTGTGCTGTACAGCGGGGACTCCGGGTTTTATTCCGGAACGCGGACCCTCCTGCCTTTGCTTGAGGATCTTGGGCTTGCGGCGAAGGTATTGCCCGGGATATCCAGCGTTCAGGTGCTGTCCGCGCGGCTTGGGCAGCCGTGGCAGGACTGGCTGCTGGTATCGGCCCACGGAACGGACTGCGACGCGGTGACCTCTGTGATGCAGGGGAAAAAGGCGTTCTTCCTGACCGGCGGAAAGCTTGGCCCGAAGGAACTCTGCGTCCAGCTGACTGAGGCGGGGCTTGGAGATCTCGGGGTGACTGTCGCGCAGCGCCTGTCCTATGAGGATGAGAAGATTTTTTCCGGCACGGCGCGGGAGTTTTCGCGTCAGGATTTTGATACACTGTCTGTCATGCTGGCGGAACCGGCGGACTGGATCGGAGATATCACTCCGGGAATCGCCGACAGCGCGTTCATACGCGGGGATGTGCCCATGACAAAGCAGGATGTGAGGGCGTCGATACTGGGGCATCTGCAGATCAGAAAAAACGATATCGTATGGGATGTGGGCGCGGGGACTGGAAGTGTCTCTGTGGAGATGGCGATGAAGGCCTGCGCCGGAAGGGTCTACGCTGTGGAGCGCGATGAGGAGGGAAGCCTTCTTATCAGGCAGAACAGGGAGCGTTTCGGCGTCTGGAATCTGGTCCCGGTGGACGGGGCCGCTCCTGAGGCGCTGGATGATCTTCCCGCGCCGGACAGGGTCTTTATAGGAGGCTCCGGCGGACACCTGAAGGAGATCGTCTCCGTTTCCCTTGAAAAGAATCCCATGGCAAGGATCTGTGTTTCCGCCATCGTGCTGGAGACGATGCAGGAGGCTGTGCAGGCGATGGCCGGTGCGGGCCTTGAGGTAAGCCTGGTCCAGATCAGCGTGAATTCCGCCAGGAAGCTTGGGAAAAAGCACATGATGATGGCGGAAAA
>CADBRP010000283.1 GCA_902797095.1 uncultured Eubacteriales bacterium
CGGCGCCAGATACTCCAGGCGGGTGTATCCGTTCTCGCTCTTCATCTGCTGCATCATTCCCTTTCGGAGATTGAGCTTGGATATGACCGAACCCGAATACTCGTCCGGAACATCGATGACCACTTCCTCGACAGGTTCCAGCACGTGCCCGTTCTCATCCCGGCGCATGATGACCTCAGGGCGGGAGACCGCCAGCTCGTATCCTTCACGCCTCATGTTTTCGATCAGGATTGAAAGATGCAGTTCACCTCTTCCGGAGACCTTGAAGCTGTCGGTGGAATCCGTTTCCTCCACCCTGAGTCCTACGTTGACCTCCAGCTCCTTGTTCAGCCGCTCACGGATGTGGCGGGAAGTGACATATTTGCCGACCTTTCCCGCGAAAGGCGATTTATTGACCATGAAATACATGGACAGTGTCGGTTCCTCGATGGAGATCATGGGCAGCGGATCGGACTGTCCCTGCGCGCAGATCGTCTCTCCTATGGAAATATCGGAAATGCCCGATACCACCACGATATCCCCAGCTTCCGCCTGGCTCACCGGCATCCGCTTCAGGCCGCGGTAAACGAAGACCTGGTTGACTTTGCGCTCGCGCACGCTTCCGCCTTCTCCCGCGACGGATACAGTTTCCGCCTCGTGAAGCACGCCTTTGGTGATCCTGCCGATGCCGAGCCTTCCGATGTAGTCATCATAGGCCAGCGCCGAGATCTGCAGCTGCAGCGGTTCATCGTTCCTGTCGGGATACGGGTCGCAGTGCTCTATGATCGTATCGAACAGCGGAGTGATATCCAGGCCGTTCATGCCCTTTGCGCTTTTCTTGATCTTTGCCCCGCCCTGTTCCACGGACAGGCCTTCCACCTCGGAAGGATCCCTGACGACGATTCCCTGGCGCGCGATGCCGTACAGGATCGGAAAATCCAGCTGCTCGTCATTGGCTTCCAGATCCATGAACAGCTCGTAGACCTCGTCAACGACCTCATCGATCCGGGCGTCCTTCTTGTCGATCTTGTTGATCAGCAGGATCGGATTGATGCCCTGCTCCAGGGACTTTTTAAGGACGAACCGGGTCTGGGGCATGGGGCCCTCGCTGGAATCCACCAGAAGGATTACAGTATCGACCGTCCGGATGATGCGCTCCACCTCGGATGAAAAATCCGCGTGTCCCGGGGTATCCACGATATTGATCTTCGTATCCCCGTGCATGACGGAGCAGTTCTTGGAATAAATGGTGATTCCCCGCTCTCTCTCGATGTCGTCGCTGTCCATCACGCAGTCCACGACCTGCTGGTTTTCGCGGAAAACGCCGCTCTGATTCAGGAAGGCGTCCACAAGCGTGGATTTTCCCGCGTCAACGTGGGCGATGACCGCGATGTTGATGATTTTCTGTTTCTCGCTCATATATTTCTGATCTCCTGTAAGATTTTTTTACTTCGCAAAGGCAGGCCTATACGCCCATGATCAGCGGCACCCCGACGGATGTTACAACACACATCACGACTCCGATGGAAAAGGAGTATACCACTGTATCCGGGCCGCAGGCCCTGTTCACAATAGGAATGCACACATCCATCGCCGCGATCCCCGGTATGGTCGTCGCCTCCAGGTATCCGATCCTGGCCGATGCCGCGGGAATCAGAATAATTCCCGCCACTTCCCGTATCACATTATGCATGAAAGATACAGCGCTGGCAACGATATACTGTGATCCGGCGCCCGCGATCACTACCGGGGCATAGCTGTACCAGCCGAAGCCTATGGGGATGGCCGCGCTTTCACGCATGGTAAACCCGAACAGCAGGCACGCGCAGATCCCGAAAGCCATGGTCCCGATCATGGAAGCCAGCGGAAAAAGAAGTATCCGCAGTCCCGCTTTTCTCATGCTGTCTATGACCGTTCCGGAATGACCCATATCCAGTCCGACCAGGGTCATCAGGATACAGAGAAGGATGATCATGGCCAAACTGCTTCCGCTGTCAAACCTGTCGAGGAAATCCTCTCCCCGGCGGGCCAGAACAAAGGCGCCCAGGATCATTCCCGCAGCCACAACTGAAAGCAGGATGACCGTGCTGCGAAGGTCCGTTCCGGCACTCCCGGATCTGTCCCCGTCCGCGGGGATTCCCGCGGCCCCGGTCTGTCCGGTCTTCGTCTGTATATTCTTCGCAGGCCCGGCGTCCGGCTGTCCGTTCGCCGTCTGTATATTCTCCATCCGCCCGGCGTCCGTCTGTCCTGCCTTTGCGCGGGGCAGCTCGCCGAACCGGTCCATC
>CADBRP010000284.1 GCA_902797095.1 uncultured Eubacteriales bacterium
CTGACGGTGATCCTGAAGTGATCCTCATCGATCGGGACGATGATGATATCCTTTCCAAACCGGTCGATCATAACGCCGGCCATGCTGTTGGACGCCTCGATAGTGACCTTCTTTTCTTCGCCGCCGAACATTCCGAAAAGGCTTCTTGTGTAGCGCGGCAGATCGAATTCCCTGAACTCCTGCTTTCCCTCCCGGCGTTCATCCACCTTGGATATGTTCAGCATTTTGTCCACGCGGTAATGCCTGATCGTGCCGTCCTCCGAATTGTAGGCCACAAGATAATAGTTTTCATCATCCCACATCAGTCCCCACGGACTGGTCTGATACCACTCTCCGCCCCTGCGCAGCTCCATCTCCTTGCTGACATTCCACTGATAGTATCTGAAGCGGATCTGGCTGTCCGTCGCTATCGCGTCATGCAGACTGTCGACATTGTAATAGATGCTCTCGTTCATCGTCTTGACGCGGCCTGCGATAAAGACCTGCCTGTGCAGCTTTTTCGCGTCATATATGCTCGCGAGCGACTCGATCTTACGGATCAGCTCACTGGATTTGCGGTCGGTCATGAACTTTGCGGACTGAACGGAATCCACAAGAAGCTTCAGCTCTGGCAGCTCAAAATCGCGGGCGCCGATATAGTAGTGCCACTTCCGGCCCTCCTGCTCACTGATGATATCCAGCCCGAAATGCCTGAGCTCCTCCAGATCCATATACAGGGTCTTTCTGTCGGCGCTTACACCGTACCCGTTCAGTTTTTCGATCAGCTGCGGCATTGTCAGCGGGTGCTGCTCGTCGGTTTCCTCCATGAAAATTTTCATGAGGTACAGCATCTTAAGCTTCTGGTTCGGTCCCTTCGCCATATGTTCACCTCCTCCTGCTTTTTCTCATCGCTTCGGGCTGCCCGCGCGAAAACGGACGAGCCGGGAAGAATGATTCTGAAAAAGGTTCCTATTCCTCCAGCAGGATCTTCCTGGCTTCGTTATATTTCTCGACGCGCTTATAGTCCTCCCCGGCAGGAGGAAACAGTCTGGCAGTGTCGCTGTTGTGCTCAAGATCCGCCAGCTTGACCTTTTTCGCGATCGGGTTTAGGCGGATTTTCCGGATATAATCCATGTAATCCTCGCCCTCCCTGTGCGTCAGGCATTCAAGGGCCTCGACCACATCGTCCCCGAAACCCTCCGCGCGGATCTGATCGATCGTGTAATTCGTGTCCTCAACGACGTCATGCAGCAGAGCGACGACCGCGCAGACCTCGTCAGTCATCTGCTCCGCCACGTGATACGGATGGAAAACATACGGCATCCCGCCTTTGTCTTCCTGGCCGTGATGCGCCTCATAGCAAAGCTTCATGGCCTTCCTCGTCTTCTCCGTGTATATCATGGCTGATTTCCTTTCGGTGCTTTATTCGGACACGGAGCCGTCCGGGTCTTCCGGTTTCCGGTCATTTGCATCCGGATCCTTTCCGGCCGGTTTTTCTCTTTCCGGATCCACGTCCCTGAAGAGGAAACGCAGCACCTGCCCCGTAGCGTAAAGCGCGGCTCCGCACAGCGCTGCCGCGGCTCCGGCAGCCGCTATATTTCTGCCTCTGTTCTTTTCCTTATCCATGTCTGCCCCCTTTTCTCAAAAATACTTTATCGTAAGTCTATGATACATCAATGATCTTTACCAGACAAACTCTTCTTCCTCCTCTATCCCGATTCCGAGTTCCTTTTCGGTCTTCTCCAGAATGCCCGCGAGCTTGTACAGATCCGCGGAGTTCTTCTGACGGATGGAATCCCCGAGCTCTGAATAAAGCTTCTTTGCGAGTTCGATTTCCTCATCGCTGATCTTGTCAGAGCCGCGGAGCTTTTCGGCGCATACATATACCGCAAAGGCGAGACGGAGGTTGTCTGAGTATGACTCTTCCGCTGTCTCAATGACCTTCTCCAGTTCATGCGATGTGTCCGCCAGAGGCTCCTTATATCTTATCTTGACCGTTCCCGTCTCCTTCGATCCAGTGGTCACGATCCTGCTGTACTTGAGCCCGCTGTCAATTGGATCGTTTCCCGTTTTCATTGTCAGTTCATACAGAGCGACCCCGTACCCGCCTGATCCGAACGGTTCTGAAATCACTTTGTCATTGGTGAAATCCTCACGCGAAATCGTTCTGTTCTCAAACCCCAGCAGCCTGTAGGATTCTACTGCCTCCGGATTGAACTCCACCTGCCCCTTCACGTCCTTTGCGATGATGTTGACCAGGGAGGAGTATTCCTCAACGATGCTCTTTCTTACATCCGCAAGATTGTTCACTGTTCTGTAGACTCCGTTTCCGTGCTTGCACAGCGCCTCCAGCTTATCGTCCTTGTAATTGTAAAGGCCGGTCCCTATCACGCTCA
>CADBRP010000285.1 GCA_902797095.1 uncultured Eubacteriales bacterium
GTCATGAAAGAATTATTCGCTGTACAGCAGATTCTTTTCTGTTTCCTTGTCGAACAGATGGATCTTGTCCATATCCAGCGCGAAGACAGCGTCGGATCCCGCGACCAGCTTCGTATCCGGAGCGACACGGGCCGTCATCTGTGTTCCGTTCACATCGAAATACAGGAAGACTTCCGCGCCCAGCATCTCGCGGACCTTGACATTGGACTTCACGGTGTGCTCCTGATTCGCGGCCAGGAACTCCGGATCATCGGAGATGTTCTCCGGTCTGATGCCCAGCACTACTGTTTTTCCGGCGTATCCGCCGTCGACCAGCACGCTCTTCTTGTCATCCGGAACGGTCAGAACGTTGTCGCCGACCGTCAGGGTCACCTGATCGCCATTGACGCCGACTACAGCGTCGATGAAGTTCATCTGCGGGGATCCGATGAATCCCGCGACGAACAGATTGCACGGCTTGTTGTAGAGGTGCTCCGGCGTATTGATCTGCTGCACGATGCCGTCCTTCATGACGACGATCCTGGTTCCCAGGGTCATCGCTTCCGTCTGGTCATGTGTTACGTAGATGATGGTGGTCCCCAGCTTCTCATGCAGCTTGGAGATCTCGGTACGCATCTGCACACGCAGCTTGGCGTCCAGGTTGGACAGAGGTTCGTCCATCAGGAAGACCTTCGGGCTTCTGACGATGGCGCGTCCCATGGCGACACGCTGGCGCTGTCCGCCGGACAGAGCCTTCGGTCTTCTGTCCAGAAGCTTCTCCAGGTCGAGGATCTTCGCCGCTTCTCTTACCTTGCGGTCGATCTCATCCTTCGGAACGTTTCTCAGCTTCAGAGCAAAGGCCATGTTGTCGTATACCGTCATATGCGGATACAGCGCGTAGCTCTGGAATACCATCGCGATATCCCTGTCCTTCGGCTCCACATCGTTCATCTTCACGCCGTCGATGAGGAATTCTCCCTCGGAGATGTCCTCCAGACCGGCGATCATGCGCAGCGTCGTGGACTTGCCGCATCCGGACGGTCCGACAAAGATGATGAATTCCTTGTCTTCCACCTCAAGGTTGAAATCCGTGACCGCGTGGTATCCGTTCGGATAGATTTTCTGAATTCCCTTTAATGATAAGCTTGCCATATTATTTCTCCTTTATTTGGTGACCGGCGATATCCAGGATCGCCGTTCCGTTTACACAGAATGTGATATCTTCCGCTTCTCTGCCGGTGTAGATCACAGCCGACAGCACCTGTTCTCCGTCATTGATAAAGATCTCCGCGCTGTATCGATCCAGGATCATTCGAAGATCCAGCGCGCCGTCCCGGTCTCTGACCTTCGTCCGGCGAAGGACCATGCCGCCGCTTCCGGGGCCCGACCTGCTCCGGTCGATGGCCGCCTCGGACTTCGCGGGGTCGTAGCTGAACTCTGTATAACAGCCGTTTCCTTCCGCGAACCGCATCCCGAATCTGCTGTATCCGCCCGCCGCGGGCTTAAGAGACAGTTCCAGATCCAGTGACCTTCCTCGGATGCCGGGGACGCTGATCCGCTCCTCTTCCGCCTTTACGGTCCTGCGGACCTCCGGGCCTTCATAAAGCTTTTCCAGTTCCCGGACCGGCCGCTGCATGACTCTGCCGTCTTCGAGCCGAAGCTCTCTCGGCAGGCTCATCTGCCCGTTGATCGGAAGCTCGATCCCTCTCCTGTTGGCCGTATCCGGATTCTGCATCCAGCCGATCAGGATCCTTCTCCCGTCCGGCGAGAGCACCGTCTGCCCGGCGTAGAAATCGAATCCGCTGTCCAGGGGATGATCCTTCTCCGGACGGAATCCGCCGTCGCCGCCGGTCTCTCCGATCATGCAAAAGCAGGTCTTTCCGCCGGGATACTCTCCTGTCCTCTCAGCCTCGATGGCGCTGGCGATCAGGACCTCCCTGCTGTCCAGCAGGAACAGATCCGGACATTCCCACATCCATCCCAGATGCGCTGTCGCCAGCGACGCCCCGATGAGGCACCGGTCGTACTTCCATTGAAGTCCGTTCCGGCTGACATACTGCAGGATCTGCGCGCCGCCGCTCTTCCTTCTTCCGGCGATCAGCGCCCGGAACGTTCCGTCCTCCTGCTTCAGGAGCTTCGGATCCCGGAACTCATAGGGGTCCGCGTCCGGCGGGAGATCTCCGGTCCCGATGACCGGGTTGCCGCTGTATTTGCGGTAGATCAGTCCGTCTCCCAGCGCGATGCACTGCGTCTGCAGCCCTCTTCCGGAAGGATCCTTCGGATCTCTGACATTTCCGGTGTACATCATGAACTGCCTGTCTCCCTCCGGGGTCTCCTCCGGCAGCGCCGTTCCCGAGAAACAGCCGTCACGGTCGTACTCCTGATCCGGCGCCAGAGCGGCGGGAAGCCGCTTCCACCGCAGCAGATCATCGCTGACGGCGTGTCCCCAGTAGGGGGATCCCCAGAAGGGCTCATATGGCCAGTACTGATAGAACAGATGGTACTGCCCCCGGTACCGGCTGAATCCATTGGGATCGTTCATCCACCCCACGGCGGGCGTCAGATGAAACCCCGGCCGGTCCTTCGGATCCAGGATGTGCGCGTTTATCTTTTCATATTCAATTGATTTCCTGAGAAGCTGATTCATCTTCACCTTCTGATTCCATTTTTCTGAAGATCGGATCGTACAGCATCGTACACAGATAACCCGGTATGCTGAGGCCGTACAGCAGGAACGCCAGAAGCGCGATGCCGCGGATGTACCACAGCGCCAGCGCCAGAAGCACCCAGATGACGACCATGGCGAAGGATCTTCCGGGGTGTCCCAGAGTCAGCTTCGCCGCGTTCAGAAGCGTCCCCGATACCCGGTTCTCATACCGGGCCTGCAGCGCGAAGGTGTAGACCCCCGCGGCCAGGACGCAGGCGGAGAGCACGCTCAGCATGATCATCAGGACCGTTGCCGCCTTTGCGTCAACAGCGTGCAGCAGAAGAAGCTCCGCCGCCAGCGCTCCCGCGATGATCCCGAACAGCACCCCCAGGGCGATCCCCTGCTTCAGGTTCTGCCGAAGGGACGTCAGGAACATCTTCCAGACATAGGTCCCGTCGCCGCGCCGCAGGTGGATCAGAACGTTGTTCATCGCCGCCAGTCCCGCGCCTGCCGTAACGACAGGCAGCATCACCGCGACGGTCATCAGGTTCAGCACCGCCAGATCCACCAGTCTCGCCAGAAACTGCATCAATGGGTTGTCCGCGTCAAAAAAACGATCCATATATACTCCGATCTGTCTTTCCTTCCATTCAGGTGATCAGCCCTTGACCGCGCCTGCCGTAACACCCGCAACGATATGTTTCTGCAGGAACAGATACAGGATCAGGATCGGCAGCATCGCCAGCAGCAGCGCCGCCATGACCAGTCCGATATCTGTAGAATACGTTCCGTAGAACGCCTGTGTGGCGATGGGGATCGTGTAGAGATCCTTGTCGCCCAGCACGAGGCTCGGCAGCAGGTAGTCGTTCCAGAAGGCCATCGCGTCGATGATCGCCACGGTAGCCACCGTCGGCTTCAGCAGCGGGAATACGATCTTCCAGAAGGTCTGCCACCTGCTGCATCCGTCGATCAGCGCAGCCTCCTCCAGTTCCAGCGGTATGTTGGAATGGATCGCTCCGTGGAACATGAAGGTCGCCATGGATACCGAGAATCCGGTATGCATCAGGATCAGCGTGATCCGGCTGTTCAGGATGTGGAAGATGCCTCCGTAAACGGATACCAGAGGAACCATCAGTACCTGGAACGGGATGACCATGGACGCGATCATCAGCGCGAACAGCAGCGAGCAGGCTTTCCAGTTCTGGTTCCGCACGATGACGAAGGATGCCATCGCCGAGAACAGGATCGTCAGCACCGTCGCGCAGAAGGTGATGATGGCGGAATTCTTGAATACATTCCAGAAGTCCATCTTCGCCATCGCGTCCGGGAAATTCTGTAATGTAAATCCGTGTTCACCTATCAGTGCCAGCGGATTGGATGTGATATCGCCCTTGATCTTGAATACGTTGATCAGTACCAGGAGGAAGGGGATGACGAACAGCAGGAACACGACGATCAGTACGATGATCGTGATGATCTGGCGTGTTCTTTTCTGTCTTGCAGCTTTATCGTTCACGTTCATTACGCCTGCACCTCCCCTTTCTTACCAATGTATACCTGTGCTATACCGATGATCGCGCAGACGATGAACAGGATCAGCGCCTCCGCCTGGCCTGTTCCGTAATCCTTATAGATAAAGGCCTTGTTATATACGTGCATCGCGGCAAGTACCGAAGAGTTGAACGGTTCACCCTTGGTCAGCGACAGGTTGACATCGTATACAACGAAGCATCTGGTGATGCTCAGGAATATGCATGTTACGAAAGAGGTCCGCATCAGCGGGATCGTAACGTTGCGCATGGCCTGCGCCGGCGTGCAGCCGTCGATCATGGCCGCTTCCTTCAGGGAATCGGAGACTCCCATGAAACCGGCGACGTAGATCAGCATCATGTATCCGGCGTACTGCCACACGGATACCAGTACCAGGCAGAACATGGCGCCTCCGGTTGAGGACAGAAGCGACGGGACCGTTCCCGCCACCACCGCCTCGCCGATCGCGACGAACGCGCGGTTGAAGACGAACTTCCATACATAACCCAGGACGATGCCGCCGATGAGGTTCGGGATGAAGAATCCCGCGCGGAAGAAGTTCTGTCCCTTGATGCCGCTGGTGACCAGATAGGCCAGCGCGAATGCGACTGCATTTACGAATACTACGGCAAATGCCGAGTAAACGATGGTTCTCCCCATGGATGCCCAGAAGTAGGCGTCCTTGAATGCGGAGATATAATTAGCGATTCCCACAAACGGTTTGTCGGCAGATACCCCGTCCCAGCTGGTAAAGGTCAGATACAGACCGTAGAGGAACGGAATGATGATGACCATGCAGAACAGGACCAGTGCAGGGCCGGCAAACATGAGGAACTGCTTCGATTTATATGACATGGTATTTCTTTCCATTTATCATTCTCCTCCCTGCATCAGTTCTCATGCGGTTTCAACGTCTTCGTCTTCCAGTATGTCGTGACGTCCTTCGCGAGTCCCTTCCGGTCGCTCTTGCCGGCCAGATACTTCTGGAACATGGCTCCCAGGATCGCGTAGTGATCATCCGGAAGATAATTATAGTTCGGGATCAGCGCGCCCTTGTCCGCGTATACCTTGACGGAAGCGCCCAGGGGATCCACGACCTTCTTTGTGATGTTGGAGAAAGCGGGAACCAGAGCGCAGTCATCGACCAGGAAGCTCTGACCTTCCTCCTCATAGACCAGCCAGTTCAGGAAATCCTTCGCCTGCTGACGCTGTTCATCCGATGTGTTGGAAGAGGAATCGATGAAGAAATACTTGGATCCTCCGCCGACCAGTTTCTGATTCATCCCGTCGTCCAGATCCTGCGGCACCGGCATGAGTCCCATGTTCTCCGTGTAATCATACGCGCTGAGAACGGACCAGTCCCAGTTGCCGCCGAACAGGAAGGCGATCTCTCCCTCCGCGAGCTTCTGCTCGGTCACTTCACGTTCCGCGGAGATCGCGCTTGCCTTCGAATAGCTGTTGTTCATCAGCAGATCGAAGGTATCCATCAGAGCGTTGAACTTCTTGTCCTTCATCAGCTTGACGGATCCGTCGGACAGACCTCTGACGAAAGCGTCAGGATCGTCTCTCTCCTCATAGACCTGCGCCAGGAAGTGGGCTCCCAGAGACCAGTCTTCCTTCATAACGCCGGTGGGCGATTCCATGCCGCCTTTTTTCAGATCTTTCAGCAGCTTTGCGAACGCCTTGTTCGTTCTGTAATCTTCCGGCTTGAACTTCCTGCCTGTGGTCTTCTCAATAGCGTCTTTGTTGTAAATGACTCCGCGCGCCTCGATACACACCGGGAAGCCGTAAGTCTTTCCGCCGATCTCGATCGCGTACTGCGTGTCGCCGACCCATTTCTGATCGCTGAGATCCACCGCGTGTTCTTCCGCGAGGGAATAAACATCCTTCGCGTCCACCATCGACAGCGTGTACGGGTTGTTGGACGCGTACTTCGTCGCCAGATGAGCGGATACCGTGTCAGAGGAATAATAGACCTCCACCGGTACGCCTGTCTTCTCTGTATAGCGCTCCGCCATCTGCAGCATCTGATCCTGGATCTCCATCTTGGAGTTGAAGATCGTGATGCCGTTGC
The DNA here is from genome assembly GCA_902797095.1 of uncultured Eubacteriales bacterium. Taxonomy (GTDB): domain Bacteria; phylum Bacillota; class Clostridia; order Peptostreptococcales; family Anaerovoracaceae; genus Lentihominibacter. The sequence goes on from CADBRP010000285.1 coordinate 6,231, forward strand.
TGCTGCCTGTGTTTCCCTCCTCCGCGGATTCACCGCAGGCGGACAGGACGCACATGGCCATGATCAGCAGCGCCGCCAGAACAAGCCCTTTTGTGATACACCTTTTCAATACGTCACCTCCTACACCTTCTCTCCTTCACTTCACTTAACTGCCCGTCCCCTCGCGCAGATGTAAAGTAACCGGTTATTTTGCCGTAATTCTATCATTTTAAGCGTTTCCGGTCAATATATGTAACCGGTTTCTCACTTATTGCCATTTTAAATTTCTTACTTTATAATATTGGAGGAAACCAACATTGACTCGTTATTGTGATAAAACGCTGACTTCGGGAGCAGCCCACTATGTCCAGACCGAACCCAACCTATCAGGATATCGCAAATTACACAGGCTTTTCCAAGACCACCATATCGCGCTATTTCAACCGTCCGGATACCGTGACGCCGAAGAACCGCGCGAAGATCCGGCACGCGCTGGAGGTCCTGGATTACAAGAGCAACAAAGTCGCCCGCATCCTCGCGAAGGGGCAGACGGAATTCATCGGACTTGTGGTGCCCAACCTTTATCTGAGCTTTTACGGGGAGATCCTGGATCAGTTTCTGAAGAGTTTCGAAAAATACGGGTATAAGTTCATCGTATTCAGCGGGACGGGAAGCGAAGAGACGGAGCGCCGTTATCTGGATGAGCTGCAGGCCTACCATGTAGAGGGGCTCATCGTTCTGAGCCATACTCTGCCTTCCATCCAGCTGGCCTCCCTCGGTCTTCCGGTCGTCGCCATCGAACGGGAGGATCTTTATATCAGCAGCGTCAACACGGACAACTACGCCGGCGGAGTCGCCGCGGCGCGTCATCTTCTGCAGATCGGATGCGATATGCTGATCCACATCAACAAGGATGAAATCGATTCCCGCATTCCCGCTTACGGGCGCCGGGAGGGTTTTCTTGATGTGTGCCGAAGGGAGAATGCGGAGCATGCCGTCTTCAACTATGTCCAGGAGGCCGATTACGCGGATCTCGCGCAGCAGACCGCCGGCATACTTCAGGAGATCATAGATACTTATCCTGCCAGGCGCAAGGGCCTGTTCTGCAGCAATGACACCATCGCAGAAATGGTTCTGAACGATCTCTTCCGAAGATACGGGAAGCTCCCGGAGGACTTCAGCATCATCGGGTTCGACGGCACCCCTTCCTCTGAGCACGCCATTCTTCCGCTGAGCACGGTGCAGCAGCAGATCGGTCTTCTGGTGGATCATGCCATGGAACTGCTTATAGATCAGATCCGACATAAAAAAGAAACCGGATTCGCTCCTCTGAGCGAACCGGTCCACCGTATGATCCCTCCTGTCCTTAAGCTGCGCTCCACCACCTGAGTTTTCCCGTCAGCACTCTGTTGGCGGAATCAGAATTCCATCTCCTTCACAGCGCGGTACAGATCCTGTCTGCAGCTTGCTTTATACTGTCCGGGATCATGGCAGAAATCGATCGTCCGGATCACTTTCTTTATTCCGTACTGACAGGCCTGTTCGATATCTCCCTTCGTGTTCCCCACGACCGCGATCACCGGAACACGCCTTGTTTTCGCGGCTTCCGCGACGGTCATTACGGCTTTGCCGCGCAGACTCTGTTCATCCAGCTGCCCCTCTCCTGTAATGACAAGATCCGCGGATCGAAGCAGCTCATCAAAATGATTCATCTCCAGAACGATCTGCGCGCCCGGCTTCAGCCCGGCGTTCAGAAAGGCAATCGCGCCTGCCCCCGCGCCTCCTGCCGCGCCGCTTCCCGGAATATCTGAAACATCCACGCCCAGGCGCTCCCGGATCAGCTGCGCGAAATAACGCAGATTGCGGTCCAGCTCCCGGACCATGGCCGTGTCCGCGCCCTTCTGCGGGGCGTAGACATACGCGGCGCCCTGCTTTCCGTACAGCGGATTGTCCACGTCGCACATCACTTCAAAACGGATTCCCCGGATCGTCCGGCGGAGCATTGACAGATCCATCTGACGGATGTCTTCGATAGTTCCTCCGGTCGGTATGAACTCCCTTCCGGATCCGTCGAAAAACCTGGCCCCGAGTCCCGCGGCGATTCCAATCCCCGCGTCGTTGGTGCAGCTGCCCCCAAGTCCCAGAATGATTCTTCGGCATCCTGCTTCCGCGGCATGACGGATCAGTTCACCGACCCCGAAGGAGGTCGCGGACGCGGGATCCCGCTTTGCCGGATCAGCAATGAAACCTGCCGCTGAAGCCAACTCTATCACCGCGGTCTCCTCACGCCTCCAGTAGCGCGCGTCCTGCATTTGCATGAACGGTCCATGCACGGGGCAGAGGATCATATCTCCTCCCAGCGCATACCTGAACGCGTCGCAGGTCCCCTCCCCGCCATCAGCCATGGGAATGGTTATGACTTCCGCCGAAGGATCCCTGTCCCTGATGGCTGCGGAGATGATATCGCACACTTCGGCCGCGGTCAGGGTGCCTTTGAAAGAATCCGGTATCACAATGATCTTCATGTTCTGCCCGCCTTGTTTCTTCTCACCAGCCAGGCGATGAAGCCTGCGATTATTTCGGCCGCCAGGCACGCGATTCCGGTAAACGAGCAGACTGACCAGTAAGTATCCATACCCATAAATCCGGCGCCGGATAACAGGTCTTCCGCGGCCAGATAAAGAACGGTTCCCAGATATACAGCGGGCGCCAGAAGCCATTTCAGCGGCGACCTGATCCTCCAGCCGTACCAGCCTCCGATCACCGCGCCCGCGAGCGGGAACAAAAACATAAATATGACCACTCCGGCGAGGATGGCATAACCCGTGTCAGATGAATTTGACGCGGCGATCCCTATAATTACGCTGATGATCACTGCCAGAGCTGTGAATAAAACAGGCCAGTGCTTTCTGATCATGATCCATCCTTCCCTTCAGCGGTGCCGTCACCGGACCGATGCCAGCTTCGCTCCTTTTTCAAAAGCCTTTCTGCACTCGTCCGGAAAAACTGTTTCACGGCGCTTCTTTTTTGCCTGCGGATCAAACATCGACCACTCCCAGTCAGTTTTGCTGTAATCCGCCAGCTGAAGAGTCTCACCGCTGACAAACACCTCCGCCGGACCCACAAAGCGGCTGAA
>CADBRP010000286.1 GCA_902797095.1 uncultured Eubacteriales bacterium
ATCAGCTGAAAGAACACAGGATGCCCTTCGTCAAACACCATAATTTTATTTGCAGGATGATTTCCCATATCACACACCTGCCTTTGCAATAATATCCCTGATACGCTTCGCTGCTTCCTCCAGTTCATCTCCAAGGGACTCGCCGCCCCTGGAAAGATCCGGCTGGATCAGCGCGCCCGGCTGTGTCGGGGAACCAGCCAGACCGGTCTTCTCCGGGTCGATTCCCAGATCCCCGCAGGTCAGCACCGTCAGCGGTTTTTTGCGCGCCTTTACGATTCCCATGGCGTTTACAAGCCGGGGCTTGTTGATCTCTCTCAGCACGCCCAGCACTGCGGGCAGCTGAATGTCAAACAGAAGATCTCCTTCCGCGGTCTTTTTCGTGACATTAAGACGCGCGGTCTCGGCTTCGTCCCAGGCGATCTCCGACACGGCGCAGACATGCGGCAGACGCAGCCACTCCGCGATCTGCGTCGGAACATGGGATGTCGCCCCGTCGGCGCTCTCGTGGCCTGCCAGGATCAGATCGAAGCCTTCCGCTCCGGCGTCGGCCGCGACCTTCCGGATCCCCTCCGCCAGCACATAGGATGTAGCGTAGGTATCCGCGCCGCCGAAGACACGGTCGGAAAGCAGAAAAGCTTCGTCCGCGCCCATGGCCAGGCTTTCCACCATCTTGTCCCGGGAAAATTCCGGAGCCATGCTGAGCACCGTGATCCTGCCGCCAAAGGCTTCCCTCAGCCGCAGCGCCGCTTCAAGCGCGTTTCTGTCTGTCGGGTTGATAACGGTCGGCACGCCTTCCCTGACCAGACGCTTTGTCTGCGGATCGATCACGAGCTGGCTGTATTTATCCGGATCAGGCACCGGTTTTACGCAAACCAGAATATTCATCAGAATCTCCTTAAGGTATCTCCCGCGATAATGATCTTCTGGATCTCGCTGGTTCCTCCGGATGAAATGCAGGCCAGCGCGTCTCTCAGATATCTGCCCGCCGCGTATTCATTGACAACGCCGTATCCGCCCATGACCTCGATGAGCTTCCGCGCGTCTCTGCAGGCAGCGTCCGTGGCAAAATACTTTGCCATGGAAAACTCTGTCGAAGCGGGCTTTCCTTCATCCTTTACTGCCGCGGCTCTATAGAGCATCAGCCTTGCTGCTTCATAGTCGCAGCGGATCTCCGCCACATGGAACTGGATCGCCTGCAGCTTCGCGATCGGCTTGCCGTATACGATCCTCTCGTTGGCGAACTTCACAGCGTCCTCCAGGCATGCCCTGAGGATTCCTGTGCCGATGGCCGCCATGCTGGCTCTGCCGACTTCTCCGATTTCCTTCATGGCGATCGGCGTGCCTTTTCCGACCTCTCCGACCAGATTGCCTTCAGGCACCTTTACATCGTTCATGATCAGCTCGCCTGTCATGGAACCGCGCAGGCCCAGCTTGTTTTCTTCTCTTCCAGGAGTGAATCCTTCCGTTCCCTTCTCGATGATGATCGCGGAAAAGGCAGGTCTGCCCTTTGCGTCTTCTCCTGTTCTGCATGTGATCACCGCCACATCCGCGCAGTGGGAGTTGGTGATGAAGCACTTTCTGCCGTTGATGACCCACTGTCCGTCAGCGAGCTGCGCTTCCGTCTTCTGTCCCGCTACGTCGGAACCGCCTCCGGGCTCCGTTACCGCAAGCCCGCAGATAGAAGTGCCCATGCACATATCCGGCAGGTATTTTGTCTTCTGCTCTTCTGTTCCAAAGTCCAGGATCGCGGCCATTCCAAGCTGGTGCGTGAACACCATCATCGCAAGCCCCGCGGAGTGTCTGGCGATCTCCTCCAGCGCCATCACGCGCTCCGTATGGCCAAGGCCGACGCCGCCGTATTCCTCCGGCACGAAGACGCCGAGGATTCCGATCTCTCCGAGCTTCGGCATGAGATCCAGCGGGGTATGGTTCTCCTCATCCCACTTCGCCGCGTTCGGCGTGATCTCCTCCTTGATGAATTCCGCAAAGGCGGATCTCAGCAGTTCCTGTTCTTCTGTAAAGTTAAAATTCATAGTTTTCCTCCATTGCTGCGGCAAAAATAACTATTGATTTCAAAGATGCTTTTCTGTCTTGTAGTATACCTCAAAAAGCAGCGGCTGCATAGCACTCCGGCCTTCTCCGCCATGTACTGTCCCCGCTGCTGTTAAAAAGCTTTGCCTGAGTTTCGCCGGCCTATTTATTTTCGGATAATGACCGCTCCGCGATAATACTGACATGGTTTCTCCCAACATTTTCCAGCAGCACGTCGCCGCGTCTGATCTCCCTTACGCGGTCCGCGTCCAGGCTGATTTTCTGCAGCCGGCGCACCAGCCCGCGCATCTCATCCCGGTCCGCGGGGCGGTCGCTGCGCACCGGCAGCAGGGGCTCAAGGCCGTATCCCTGCCCCGGAGCTGTCCCGGACTCATACGGAACGCGGATCTTCAGCGACGTTGTCAGGATCCGCTGCGGGTGATCCCTCTCCTGCAGAGCGTACGCGGCGCCCCGCCGGCACCCGTTCCCTTCAGCCGTTCCGTCCGGCAGTACGCGTACCTGACAGCCCTTCGGGCACAGCGTGCAGGTCACGCTGTTTTCCTCCGGCATGCCTTTTCTGGCGACATTATGAGGATTCTTCTCCCAGGGCAGCATGGTGCCGGCCGCGCCGTTCGCGGCTTCCGGCTCTTCCGGACAGCGTTCCGAAGCCTCCGCGGCAGGTCCGCCGGTTTTCCTGTCCATGCCTGCCGCGGCAAACGCCGCCGCGTTCCTGCCCGCGAGTTCTCCCTGTTCCGATACAAAATCCGCCAGATCCATGACGCTGCGCGAATTGCCGCAGGAAAAGATCCCGGGCACGTTCGTCTGCAGATACCTGTCCGTAAGCGGGCCGCCTGTCGCCGGATCCAGTCTGATCCCGGCGGTCTTCGCCACCTCATTTTCCGGTATCAGCCCGACGGAAAGGATCAGCGTATCACACTCCACTGTCCGTGATGTTCCCGGAACAGGCCGCATCGCTTCGTCCACCCGCGAAAGCTCGACCGCCTCCAGCCGTTTCTTTCCGATTATGTCTGTGACTGTGGTCTTAAGGTGCAGGGGAATGTCATAATCCATCAGGCACTGCCGGACATTTCTCGCCAGACCGCAGGGCTCGCTCATGATCTC
>CADBRP010000287.1 GCA_902797095.1 uncultured Eubacteriales bacterium
ATTGAGCATCTCGATGAAGTCCGTGGCGTTCATGCTTTCCGAGAGCTGGGTCGAGCGGCGGATATCCGTAAACATCATGGTCACGACACGCCGCTCGCCCCCGATGCGGACGTTCGTCCCTTTTTCGAGAACCTCCTCCAGCACTTCGTCGGTCAGGTAGCTCGCCATCGTGCGGCGCATCGCCTCGTCCCGCTCTTCGAGGCGTTCCTTCAGTCTGGCGTTTTCTTCTTGCAGCTTGCGAATGATTTTTCTGTCTTCCGCTGTCATAGGCAGATGGTCTCCCCTTCCCGGGCGAAGCGAATGTTTTCCCGGCCGATCTGCTTTTCGATGGCAAGCAGCTCGGCGTCCGTTCTCTGCGGATCATGGTGAATCAGCCGAAGCTGTCTGGCGCCGGAACATTCCAGGATCTTCAGACCGATGGCGGCCGTCGCATGGCCGAAGCCGATTCTCTTTCCATATTCGTTTTCCGTATACTGGGCATCAAAGAGCAGCAGGTCCGTGTCTTTTGAAAACGCCGCCAGCGCCGCCATTCCCATTAAGTCCGGCTCGCAGTCGGTGGCATAGACCAGAGACCGGCCTTCGTATTCGAGCCGCATGACGACCGCTCCGCCGGGGTGAAAGCCCGCCCTGGTCTCAACGGACACGTCTCCGATCCGAAACCGCCGCGACATGGTGCGCATGGTGAGGGTTCCGGTATACTCCGTGAGGCTCAGGGGCCAGAGCGGCGGAGAAAAGACCCCGTCCAGGATTTCTCTGGCGCCGCTCAGCGTGAGCGAAGGACAGTACAGAATCGTCTCGCTTCCCTTCTCCAGCAGGCGCGGATACATCGCCAGGCCGATCACATGGTCCAGATGGAAATGACTCAGAAGGATGGAGGGCGGCTTGTCAAAGCGGGTCGGGGCGTTGATCAGTCCGCTCCCTCCGTCCAGAAAGATGGTCTCCTCTCCGGCACGGAGCATGTAGCAGGAGGTCTGTCCGCCGAAGATCATGCTGTCGGGACGGCCGATGGGTATAGAGCCTCTGGTTCCGAGGACAGTCAGATTCATGGCTTAATCTGCCTTCTCTCCGTTCACAAAGCCGCGGTAGACATCCGCGAAGAACTTCAGCCTCTTCTTGAGTCCGCCGCTTCTCTCCTCGCCCTTCTGCTCGGCCGTCACGGTTTCGGAGACCGTGCAGCAGGCTTCCTGATAGTTCCTGGTGGTCTCGCGGAGGCGCTGGCTCAGCTGTTTGACGAGAAGGAAGACCTGAACGGGCTTTTCCTCGAAATAATCGGAGAATTCCGCCGCGTTGATCTCCTCCACCTCGGTATTGTCCGCCAGGGCCACGGCCGTCGCGCTGCGCGGAAGGTTTTCAATCATTCCCATCTCGCCGAAGGTCTCGCCCTGTTCAAAGACCGCAAGCTGCTTCTCCTTCGGGGTCCGGTAATTGGCATAGATTCCGATCTGGCCGCTCTGAATTTCGAACATGGTGTGGGACTCGTCCCCCTGATGGAAAACGACCTCTCCCTTATGAAAAATACGAATATCCATAAACCGATTCCGTCCTTTCTTTCGTCCTGACTCAATAAAACCGCAGACCGGACATGTTGAACATCATATACTCGTTCTGAATGGCCAGCAGGCGCGCCTGCAGCTCCGGATCCATCGGGGCATTCTCCGGCAGATCCGTGACATCGCAGATCGCATGGCATACTTCCAGATAGTCTTTTGTCGTCTTGCGCAGGCGCTGGCTGAGCTGCTGAAGAATCATAAAGACCTTGACCGGGTCCTGTTCGAAATAGTCCAGGAAGGTGCTTTCCGTGATCTCGTCGAGCAGCGTGCCGTCGACCATCGCCACCACCGTCGCGGAGCGGGGCTCATTCTCAATCAGCTCCATCTCGCCGAAGAAGTCCCCCTCCTTCAGCTCGGCCAGTTTTCTCGCCTGCTTTGTACCGTAATGGGAAAACACCGCCACGCTGCCCTTTCGGACGCAGTACATGCAGCTGCCGATCTCTCCCTCACGGCAGATAACATCATCCTTGTTCAACATGATCTGTTTCATATGATTCCTAACCTCCCTGACGAATCCTTATCTGACTCTTATTATACAGCCAAAGAATTGCATTGTCGGGATTCATTATAAAAGGATTCCCGCACAAAAGCAAACCTTTTCTTACATCAGCGGAGACAGAAACTTTACCGTCTGGCCGATGAGTTTTGTCGTCAGTTTTTCCTTTCTGATGGTCTCGGGCGTCACCAGGCGGCACCTGGCCAGTGTTTCCCGGAAGTCTTTTTCAATCCCGGAGATGCAGTCCGTCTGATACAGATAGGTGGCGCATTCAAAATGATGGTAGAGGCTTCGATAGTCCAGATTGATGGAACCGACCACCGCCTTCCTGTCATCACTGACAAACACTTTGGCGTGGACAAAGCCCGGCGCATACTCATAGATCTTTACGCCAGATTCCGTAAGCCGCCGGTAATGGGTCTTGGCCAGGGCATTGGCCACTTTCTTGTCGGGAATCCCCGGAAGGATGAGTTTCACATCCACGCCCCGCTCGGCTGCAAAGCACATGGCCGTCTCCAGCTCTCCGTCCAGAATAAGATAGGGCGACATGATGTGGACATAGTCCGTAGCCCGGTTCAGGATGTCCATGTAGACCGTCTCGCCCACCTTCTCTCCATCCAGAGGCGAGTCGCAATAGGGCATGACATAGCCCTTCGCAGCCTGTGGTTCCGGCGTCTCCGCCAGCCAGCGGTCGTAATCCGGTTCCTTCTCCCCGACATACCACATCTGCAGGAACATGAGGGTGAAGCTTTGGACCGCCGGGCCTTTCAGCATCACCGCCGTGTCCTTCCAGTGGCCGAAGCGCTCAATGCGGTTGATATACTCGTCGGCGAGATTGACACCGCCGTTGAAAGCCACTTTGCCGTCAATCACAAGGATCTTGCGGTGGTCACGGTAGTTATAGTGGGAGGAGACAACAGGCTTGATGGCGGAAAAAGGTCTGGCTTTGATGCCCACCTTTTCCAGAAGCTTCCAGTAGTTGACCGGCAGCGTGAACATCTCGCACATGCCGTCGTAGAGAACCCGGATCTCGACGCCCTGATTCGCCTTGCGGGTCAGGATGTCCAGGATCCGTCCCCACATATATCCCTCCTGGATGATGAAATACTCCAGGAAGATGAACTTTTCCGCCTTTTCCAGTTCCTCGAGCATGGCTTCGAACATGGTTTCCCCCAGGGGGAAATACCGCACGGCCGTGTGCTCGTACAGCGGAAAACTCCCGCTTCGGTTGAGATAGCGGCAGAGGTCATCGACGCCCGATCCGTCATGTTCCAGCTTTTCGAGGACATGCTCCGGCTGCGCCAGATAGTCCCCGCTGATCTGAATCTGTTCATCGACCCACTTGCACTCCACCCGGTGGCCGATGTTCGACTGGGTAAAGAGAAGGAAGGCCGCTCCGGCCAGCGGAAGAATCGCGATGATGAACATCCAGGTCAGCTTGGCGGAAGAGTCCATCTTGCAGTTAAAGAGATAGACAACCATGCCAAGGGAGAACAGGCGCATCACATTGATCAGGATCGGCAGCTTGTCCGTGAAGTAAACATAGGCGGCGATCAGGATCAGGATCTGCAGGACCGCCAGCAGGGCAATCACGAAAAAACGGCTGAACACCAGGCGCAGAAGGCCCCTCTTGATCGGTTTGGCCAGTCTGACAATGCCTTCTTCGTTTTCCACGATACGCTCCCCCTCTCACGTTGCTCTTTCATCATGCGTCATTCCGATGCGACTACTATACCACAGAAAATCGTTTCCATCAAGCGCAGGGGAAACGGAACGCAAGGGACGACAAGATAGCCTTGTCTTCATCATCTCCTTGTTTTTACGCGCAACAAAGCCCTACAAGTTCAATGAACGAGTAGGGCTTCATCGCTTGTTTACTTATTGTTCTTGGGTATAGGCGGAGTGTACTTCGCTACTCCTCTATATCAGCAAGAATTATATCCAGCATTTGCCTCGGTGTAACTATGAAAGGCTTTGCAGGGAAATGCTTGATATTCCCTGTCACAAGATAAGCGTCTTCCTCTTTGCGCTCCTCCATGACAACCTCATAAAACACTCTGTCTTTTGGATCGGGCAACTCTATATCAAGTTCCTCCGCATCTACATACAAGCCGTTCTCATTGATCGTGTCCAACACATCGTTGATTATTTCATCTGACAGATGAAACTTGGGCCTCGATAAGACTTCTCGGTACTCTGCCACAATAGAATCATTCAGGATGGGGATAATGGAACCGCCAAAGGCAAGCTACATGATATTACCTGGCACTGAATCCCATCTCAGCATGGCTGATACCAAGACATTCGTATCAATCACCGCATAATACGTCATATGCACCTTACTTTCTGG
>CADBRP010000288.1 GCA_902797095.1 uncultured Eubacteriales bacterium
ATCAGAAAGCAGCTGGCTGCCGATATCGCGGCGTCCGAAAACGGCGGCAGTGTGTCTCTTCTGGCCAAATGGCTCCCGTCCGTCAACGCGTCCAGCGAGGACACGGTCAGAAAAGCGAAGGCGGTCGCCAGAGCTCTTGGCATGAGTGACGCGCAGTACAGAAAGGCGCTGAGCGGACTCAGAGCGCAGATCGGAATAATCGAAAACTATCTGTGCGAGAGGGATTATTCATTTGACTATTCCATGCAGCCTTCAAAGGCCATGTTCAAGTACAGAGGCGCGTTCATAAGAAACGATAACGAACGCTATATGGAGTTCCTGGACAGGGCCGAAAGGGGAGAAGCGAAGCTGAACACCGGCACGCTGATGCCGTATGACATCGTCGCGCCGATCGTAAGGTGGGACGTTTTCCGCGATCTGTGGAACGGAAAGAAAATAAAAGTAAGTCCTTCTGAGAGACAGGCCATGAATGTGTCCTGGAACGCTCTGGAGGATTTCGCTGACGGCAGAAACGCCCTCGCCGTTATAGACGGCTCCGGGTCCATGTACGGCGGGGGGACCCCGATCCCGGAAGCGGTGGCGATCTCGCTTGGAATCTATTTCGCCGAAAGAAACAAAGGGGCGTTCAGAAATCACTTCATTACATTCTCGGAGAATCCGCAGCTCGTTGAGATCAAGGGGAAGGATATCGTCGACAAGACGGTTTACTGCGAGAGCTTCAACGAAATCAGCAATACAGATCTGCAGAAGGTTTTTGAGCTCCTGCTTGATACAGCGGTTGAAAAACATCTGTCTCAGGAGGAGCTTCCGGAAACACTGTACATCATATCCGATATGGAGTTTGACTCATGCGTCCGCGGAGCTGATGTCACCAACTTTGAGTATGCGAAGAAGCAGTTCAGAAAGCACGGGTACAGGCTGCCGCAGGTGGTGTTCTGGAATGTCCAGAGCAGAAGGGCGCAGCTTCCGGTGACCATGAACGAGCGGGGCGTCGTGCTTGTTTCCGGATGCACCCCGAGACTGTTTTCCATGATCGCTTCCGGAAACTTCAGCCCGTATGAATTCATGATGGATGTCATCGGAAGCGGGCGCTACGATGGAATCGCGGCATAAATTCCGGATAATCCTTCCACTGTCCTGCTTTTGCGTATAAAATAGAATCACACCAGATATCAAATTGTTCAGTATGCGGCAGGCAGGAGGATAAAGTGGTGAAGACGATCATAGCAATCCTTATCGTAGTGCTCGCCGTGCCCGCGTTCATCTTTTTCCTGAGGAACGCGCTGGAGCGGAGCAGGAGCAATAAGACGAGCCTTTTCGGTTCGTTCAATAACGAGTACGGTAAAGAGGACAACCTGGGGAAGATGACGCCGTCCGCGCTGGAGGGGCTTGAAGAGGCGCGCAGGCAAAAGCAGGATCGCTGACGCGGCATTCAGTGCCTGCAGATTGGAAGAAGGCTAGAAAAGACGGGTGGTGAGAGAGCATACGCTGTATAATTAAAAGAGGGAGACTAAAGCCGCTTCGGAGTGCCGGAATTATGCCGGAGCGGAGAGAGGAAACAGTCTGAGATGAAGATGATCGGTACCGGGAAGTTCTATTCGATCGGCGAGATCTCGGAGATCACGAATATATCCATTTCAACACTGCGGTTTTACGACAGGAAGAATATTCTCGTGCCTGCGATCAGAAGCAGTTCGAGCGGATACCGGTATTACTCCGAAAAGCAGATGGATGAGCTGCACAATATCAAGTATCTGCAGTCGTTCGGCTTTTCGCTGGAGGAGATCAGGCTGTACCGGCAGAATCCCACGTCTGAGGGCATGGAAAGGCAGGTTTCGGAGAAAATAAGATCCGTGAAAAGCGAGATCCAGAATCTGGAAAACAGGCTGCACTCCATGGAATTCCTTTTGAACCGCCTTCAGCAGAGCAAGAACCTGCGGGACAACGGATTCCAGCAGCCGGACGCGATCAGCGTGGAGGTCACGACCCTGAAAAAGATCTGGGTCATTTCCACCCGCCGCAGGCATAAGCTGGACGCCAATCTTCTGTTTTCCGACCGCTGCCTGGAGCTGCAGGCGATACTGAACAGGGAGAACCTTTTTCCCGCCGGCCCGTATATCGCGGTATTCCACGGAGGGTATGAGAAGCAGTTTACAAAGGAAACCGCGGAGCTGGAGCTTTGCATCCCGATCATAAAGCCGGAGGGATATTCATCGAGGAACTTAAGGCAGTTCGGAGGCGACATGGTCATATCCACCATGCACCACGGTCATTACAGGGATATGAAGAAGACTTATGACATGCTGATCCGGTGGGCGGAGGAGCATGCCTTTGAGATCGCGGGCCCCGCGTATGAGTACTATTTCTGCGATCTGGGAACCACTCTGGATGAGTCGGAATACCTTACAAAAATCTGTTTTCCGATCAAAGCGTGATCAAATTCCGTCAAACTCTATACGTGGGTTGAGGGTTTGACAGGGGGCAGGCAGAAAAGCAGGAGAGTTCTGAGCAAAAAGCTCAGAGCTTTTTTTGTGTGTTTTTCAAGGTTTTACGCGTTACAAGTTTAACAGATTAAAGAAATAAAACTATGCGATATTTGTGCTTGACTGTGAATCGAAGGACAGAGTTTAGAATCATAGAAAGGATTATCAGAATGAAATAGTTACGAATGGGAGGAGGGTGAAGATGAATCGATCAGAGAAAACCGTATATCCGTATATCCCCAACTCCGCGCCGCAGATTCAGGAGGAAATGATGAAAGCGGTCGGGGTCACAGATCTTTGGGATCTGTATGAGGAGATTCCGGAGGAACTGAAATTCAGGGGAGAACTGGATATTCCGCCCGCGATCCTGGATGAATACAGCATGAAGAGGCACATCGGCATGCTGCTCGACAGGAATGTTTCGGCGAGTGAGTATATCAGCTTCCTGGGCGGGGGCTGCGCCGGGCATTATGTGCCCGCGGTCGTTGATGAGATCACAACGCGCGGCGAGTTCCTCACCTGCTACGGAGCGGAGAGCTGGGCCGATCACGGGAAGTACCAGACATACGTCGAGTACAACAGCATGCTGGCAGAGCTTCTGGGAACAGAGGTCATAAGCGTCCCGCAGTACGACGGGGGACAGGCGCTGGCCACATCGGTCTGCATGGCGAACCGTATCAACGGCAGGACGAAAACGCTTCTTCCGGCGTCTATGAATCCGCAGAACAAGCGTATCCTGACCAACTATCTGGACAGTGTGCAGGATGAGCTGGTCATTGATATAGAGTATGTCGATTACGACAAAGAGACAGGAATGATCGACCTTAAGGATCTGGAGAAGAAACTCGGCGATGATGTTTCTTCCGTCATGATCGAGCCGGTCAGCTTCCTGGGCGTTATGGAAGCGAACATTGAGGAAGCCGCGAAGATGGTCAAGGCGGCCGGAGCAGAGCTGATCGTCTATGTGGATCCGATCTCCCTCGGCCTTATGGAGGCGCCGGTAAACTACGGCGCCGACATTGTCTGCGGCGACCTGCACAGCCTGGGTTTGCATCTCTCCTGCGGAAACGGCCAGGCAGGCTTTATCTCCACGATGGGCGAAGCAAAATACATGAACGAGTATAAGGACTTCATCTACGGGTTCTGCGAACCTGAGGTGGAGGGCGAGTATGTATTCGGAAACCTGCTGATCAGCCGGACTCACTACGCGCAGAGAGCGAAGGGCAAGGAATATACCGGAACGGGCGTGAACCTCTGGATGGTCTCGGCCGCGGTATATATGGCGCTGATGGGTCCGAAGGGATTCGAGGAACTGGATGAAACGATTCTCCTGAACACAGCCTACGCGGCAGCGAAGCTCGCGGAGATTCCGGGCGTGAAGCCGGCGTTCAGCGGAAACGCGTTCGGAGAGGTCACCGTTGACTTCAGCGGCACGGGCAGGAGCGTTAAGGATATCAACAAGGCGCTTCTTTCAAAGGGCATTTTCGGCGGGCTTGATCTCAGCGGGGATTTCCCGGAACTGGGGCAGAGCGCTCTGTACTGCATCACCGAAACGACCGGTAAAGCTGAAATCGACGCGCTGGCGGACGCGCTGGCGGAACTGCTGCAGTAGAAAGGAGGATCGGTCATGGGAAGAAATCAGGAAACACTGCTTCGTAATTTCCACGAAGCCAGATGGGACGAGCCCATCATATACGAAATGTCGACCCCGGGCGAAAGAGGGATCCTCCCGCCCCGCGCGGACAAAGCTGTCGCTGATCAGATCGGCGACGCGAAGGATCTGATCCCTGAGGGGCTCAGAAGAAAGGAATCGCCGGACCTTCCGGAGGTCGGGCAGATGAGGGTCAACCGCCACTACATGAGACTGTCCCAGGAAACGATGGGCGATGATGTTTCGGTAGATATCGGCGAAGGTACATGCACGATGAAGTACAGCCCGAAGATCCAGGAGCATACTGTCGCGCATAATCCGAAGATCACGGACATCCACCCGATGCAGGATCCCGATACGATGCAGGGCATACTGGAGGTGTATTACGAGGTCGAGCGTTACATGAAGTCCATCTCGGGCATGGATCATTTCTGCTTCCAGCCGGGAGGGGGCGCTCACGCTGTCTTTACCAACGCGTCCATCGTACGCAAGTATTTCAGGGACCGCGGAGAGGACCGGGATGAGATCGTAACGACCATCTTCTCGCACCCGTGCGACGCGGGCAGCCCGGCCACCGTCGGATTCAAGGTCGTGGATCTGATGAACGATCCTGTTCTGGGATATCCC
>CADBRP010000289.1 GCA_902797095.1 uncultured Eubacteriales bacterium
ATCGGGGTTTTCGATGCCTCCATGACGGCCTTTTTATAATGGTGTGCTGCTTGCGGCGGCCGGCCTGAAAGGCCGCCGACAGCGCAGCAGTCGTCTGCGGGCCTTGCGGCGTCCGCGCTAAGGAGCAGACTGTGAGAAGCGGCAGATTGTGAGAAACTGCAGATTGTGGAAAGCGGCAGATTGTGAGAAGCGGCAGATTGTAGGTCTTATCCGATTTCGATCCTGTCTTGAGGTGTTCACTGCGAAAGTTGGAATATTGGAATCATCTCCTTCAATATTCCAACTTTCGCTTTTTAAGGCCCTGTTTCATGCCCTTAAAATGGCCCTTTTTTGGATTATTTCGCCTGGCGGTTTAATAGTCCAACTTTGTTCAACGAAAAGTTGGATTAAATCTGCTGCAGGAAGAAATAATACAAGAAGCCATCTTCCGCACCACTTCGAAAAACGCGAAAGTTGGATTTTAGAGCGAAGGATTTCATTTATTCCAAAATAAGAGGGATTGCCGTAAATACGGCAATCCCTGCCTTACTCGAATTGCTTATGCCAAGACGACAAACCTGGCCGCCGAAGCCGCCGAAACCAGCAGCCCGGCTCTTAAAGCACCGGGGCTGTCTGCCAGATGCGGTCGGCGTATTCCTTGACCGCGCGGTCCGCGGCGAATCTTCCCGCTGCCGCGATGTTGGTGACGGACATGCTGCCCCAGCGGGCGCTGTCTTCATAGGCCTCCGCGATGTCATCGTGCGCCCTGCAGTAATCCTCGAAGTCGTAGAGGCACATGTAGGGGTCTGCGATGCTGTAGGTCGGCTGCAGCAGATAGTCTCTGATCTCGCTGAAGGAATAGCCGTTGAAGCCTCTGTCCAGACTGTCCACGGCGTTTTTCAGCATGCGGTTCGTTCTGTAGTAGATCCTGCTGTCGTAGCCCTCTCTCAGGTTGGTCTCGACCTCTTCGGCCCGCTGGCCGAAGATGAAGATGTTGTCGTCTCCCACCGCTTCATGCATCTCGACATTCGCGCCGTCAAGGGTACCGATGGTGACAGCTCCGTTGATCATCATCTTCATGTTTCCGGTTCCGCTGGCTTCCTTGCCCGCCAGGGAGATCTGCTCGGAAATATCGGTGGCCGGCATCAGGTATTCCGCCATGGTAACGCGGTAGTTCTCCAGGAACTTCACCTTAAGCCTGCCGGCAACGTCGGGATCCTTGTCGATCTCCTGGCCGAGAGCCCAGATCAGGCGGATGATCTCTTTCGCGATATAGTAATTCGGGGCAGTCTTCGCTCCGAACAGATAGACCTCAGGACGGAAATCCATGTCAGGATTCGCCTTCAGCTGCTGGTATCTGGAAACGATGCGCAGCGCGTTCAGAAGCTGCCTCTTGTATTCATGCAGACGCTTTGCCTGCACGATGAAGACCGCCTCCGGATCAAAGGTCTCTCCGCACTCTCTCTTAATGAAAGCGGAGAAACGCTCCTTGTTCTGCTTTTTCACCGCCGCCAGCTTTTCGATGACCGCGGCGTCGCCGGAGAACTTCCCGAATTCCGCCAGACGCGTCGGGTCCTTTCTGTAATCAGGCCCGATGCACTCGTCGAGCAGCGCCGCCAGCCCGGGATTGGACTGACATAGCCATCTGCGGTACGCGATGCCGTTGGTCACATTCGTGAACATCTCAGGATACGCCAGATAGAAATCATGGAACAGGTCGTCCTTCAGGATGTCGGAATGAAGGCCGGAGACTCCGTTGATGCTGTGGGAGCCCACGATCGACAGGTTCGCCATGCGTACCTGCCTGTCTCCAAGAGGCGCCATATAATTGATCTTTCCCACATCGCCGGGGAACTTTTCTTCCATTTCCAGGCGGAACCTGCGGTTGATCTCCTCGATGATCCGGTAGATACGCGGAATCATGATGCGGACCAGCTCGCTTTTCCATTTCTCGAGCGCTTCCGCGAGAACCGTATGGTTGGTGTATGCCATGGTGTTCCTGACCAGTCCCCACGCGGTATCCCAGTCGTATCCGTATTCATCTATCAGAAGACGCATGAGCTCCGGAATGCAGAGCGCCGGATGCGTATCGTTGATGTGGATGGCGACCTTTTCCGGCAGGTTGTCCAGCGTCCTGTGCAGACGGTAGTGGTCGCGCAGGATGTTCTGGCAGCTCGCGGAAACCATGAAGTACTGCTGCTTCAGGCGCAGCTCCTTGCCTTCCTCAATATTGTCCGCCGGATAGAGGACCTTCGTGATCACCTCAGCGCGGTTGTTGTTCTGGGCTGCCTTTGTGAAATCGCCGCTGTTGAAGGAAGCCATGTCGAATCCCTCGGAATCCCGGCATCTCCAGAGGCGCAGCTTGCCCACCGCGTCGGTGTCCGCGCCGGAAACATACATATCGTACGGAACGGCCTCGACCACCTCCTGATCGGACACCTCACAGGTAAGGCCCTTCTCAGTCCAGGTCTCATTGTAATGCCCGTAGAATCCGACCTTGAAGGTCTCGTCCTCTCTGGCGTTCAGCCAGACACGGCCGCCGGGCAGCCAGTTGTCCGGCATCTCCACCTGCCATCCGTCCACCAGCTTCTGGCGGAACAGACCGTATTCATAGCGCAGCGAAAAACCTGTCGCGTCATATCCGCCCGTGGTCAGAGCCGCGAGATAGCAGGCCGAAAGTCTTCCGAGGCCACCGTTTCCCAGGCCCGCGTCCGGCTCTTCCGCAAACAGATCCTCCAGCGTAAGCCCGCGCTCGCCGATGATCTCCTCCACCATCTGCATCTCTTCCAGGTTGTACAGATTGTTCTTCAGGGACTGACCCATGAGGAATTCCATACTGATGTAATAGATCTTTTTGCGGCCTTCCTCCTTCAGCTGGGCCTTCCGGGCGCTTCTGTTGAAGTTCCAGCGCTTCTCAATCAGCTGCTGGTTGATCACCGTGGCCACCGCCTTATACATCTCCGTATTGCTCGCGCCTTCAAAACTGGTATGATACTTGTTCTCCAGACATTCGATCAGCTCCTGACGGAACGCCATCGTGCGTCTTCTGCTCCCGATTCCGAGCTTTAGTTCTGTTCTTTTCTGCTTCATCTGTGATATTTTTATCTCCTTTAATTAATATCCGTTCAGTTCTCTGTACATGTCCATGTATGCCGCGGAGGCGATCTTCCAGCTGAAATTCAGCTTCAGATCATGATCCACCAGCCGCTTCCAGTTTTTCTGGTCATGATAGAGCGCCACCGCCTTTGCAATGGTCTGATACAGCTCTTCTCCAGAGAATCCCGCAAACACGAACCCGCTTCCGTCTCCCAGAGTGCAGTCCGCGATGGAATCGGCCAGACCACCTGTCTGCCTTACAATGGGCACGGTGCCGTATCTGCAGGCAATCATCTGCGCAAGCCCGCAGGCCTCGCTTCTGGACGGCATGAGGAACATGTCCGAACCAGCGTAGATCCTGCGTGATTTTGCCGGATCGAATTCGATCATGCAGCAGGCGCGGTCAGGATGTCTGAAGGCAAGGCCGCGGAAGAAATCCTCGTACTCCGTTTCACCGGTTCCCAGCAGCACAAACTGCACGTCCATATCATTCAGAACACGGTCCATGGCCTCCGTCACCAGATCTATGCCCTTTGCCGGTACCATGCGGGTGATCATGGAGATCACCGGGATCTCTCTGGAAACAGGCAGGCCGCATTCCTCCTGCAGCTTCTTCTTGCAGACCACCTTGCCTGAAGGTCTGCGGAAGGAGTATGTAGCGGGCAGCGCCTTATCCTTTGTGGGATTGTAGCTGTCCGTATCGATGCCGTTCAGGATTCCGCGCATCTTATGCGCGTTCTTGCGGATGATGGGGTCCAGTCCGAACGCAAAAGCAGGCTCCTTCAGCTCTTCAGCGTATGTCGGGCTGACCGTGCTGACGATGTCCGCGCATTCCACAGCGCCCTTCATCAGGTTCACATCGCCGCTGAACTCGACCAGATGCGCC
>CADBRP010000290.1 GCA_902797095.1 uncultured Eubacteriales bacterium
ACCACAAGTATTACGGACGCTTCAACCAGGGCGTCGTCACGATCAATCTTGTCGATGTGGCCTGCTCTTCCCATAAGGATGAGAATGAGTTCTGGAAGATCATGGATGAAAGACTGGAGCTCTGCCACAGGGCGCTTCGTCTTCGCCACGAAAGGCTTCTCGGCACCACATCAGACTGCGCTCCGATTCTCTGGCAGCACGGGGCGATCGCAAGGCTTAAGAAGGGCGAGAAGATCGATAAGCTGCTGTACAACGGCTACAGCACCATTTCCCTCGGTTATGCCGGCCTTGCGGAATGCGTCTACTATATGAAGGGGGTCTCCCATACCTCTGAGGCGGGGAAAGAATTCGGACTCAGGGTCATGAAGGCTATGAACGATGCCTGCGCGACGTGGAAAAAGGAAGAAGATATCGATTACTCCGTCTACGGAACACCGCTTGAAAGCACAACCTATAAGTTTGCGAGATGCCTGCAGAAGCGTTTCGGAAAGATCCCCGGCGTCACGGACAGGAACTATATTACAAACAGCTATCACATCCACGTAACCGAAAATATCGACGCCTTCTCGAAACTCACAAAGGAAGCGGAATTCCAGAAGCTTTCTCCGGGCGGTGCCATCAGCTATGTGGAAGTGCCGAATATGCAGAACAACATTCCGGCTGTAATCCGGGTCAAGCAGCATATCTACGACGGCATCCTTTATGCCGAGCTCAATACCAAGAGCGACTTCTGCGACGTATGCGGCTACGACGGAGAGATCATGGTCCACAAAGACGAGACCGGCAAGCTCGTCTGGGAATGCCCCCAGTGCGGGAACCGTGACCAGACGCAGATGCACGTTGCCCGCCGTACATGCGGGTATATAGGCACACAGTACTGGAACCAGGGGAGGACACAGGAGATCGCGGAAAGAGTTCTTCACCTGTGATTAAAAACGAGACTTTCTGTCTCAGCTTGCAGCCTCTGTTTTATGTTGCTTCTGTGACAATATTCATGCTACACTTAAGATGTCTAAACAAAAGACAACTTAAAAAACAGATAAAGAAACAATGATAAAGGAGGAGCCATATGAAAAAGCGCATTTGCTTTGCATTCTTAACAATATCAATTCTTGTATTCTCTCTCATTACACCGGCGTATGCGGAAGTCATCCCGTCAAGAGGTCAGGGACAGATCGGCCTTCAGGCTGTGGTGCTCTGCGATAAGCTGACTGTTCGTCAGGATCCCGATGCCGGTTCACCGGAAGTAATGACACTGAACTATGGTGATACATTCATCACAACACAGGACAAGGGCAAATTTGCAGACGTCATCCTCTCCGACGACGTGGATGCAGGCCCCGAAGGATGGGTAAACTGGGAATATATCTTTATTGACCCGGCCTGGTATGTAACGGAAGGAAAAACACCGGTATATGCCTGGAACGATACAAACGCACCGAAGGTAGCCCTGCTTGACGCAGGTGAGAAGCTGCCGATTCTGAAAGACGACGGTACGTGGTACACCGTCAGCCTGCGCGGCGCAAGCGGATGGATCCCCAGGTAAACAGACAGAATTCAGCTCAGACAGTAGAATTAAGGATAAAAGACCTCAAAGGATCGCCCTTTGGGGTCTTTTTCTGGCTGAATACTGCCGTTAATTTTCTTTGGTCCTGTCTCAGGACAAATTTTAAAAGTCAATGTGCATTTGTCCTGGTTTCGTGTTATTCTGTCTCAGAACAAATTGTAAAGGACAGATAATCCATGACAGGTCTTGGAACAATAATCAACAGCGCAGCGATCGTGGCCGGCGGAATCATCGGACATTTTACCGGCAGGCTGTTCCGGGAGGATCAGCAGGAAGCTCTGAGCAGAACATGCGGCATCAGCGTTCTGTTTATTGCGATAGCCGGCGCGATGCAGGGTATGCTGAACATAGAGGGCGGCAGGATCCTCAGCGGGAAAGCCATGCTGGTCGTACTGTGTCTTGCCGTTGGTACGCTCATCGGCGAACTGCTCGGAATCGAAAAAGGATTTGAATTATTCGGCGAATGGCTGAAAGTAAAAACAGGCAACGGGGGAGACAGACAGTTTGTCAATGCGTTTGTTACGGCATCTCTTACGGTGTGCATCGGCGCTATGGCCATCGTCGGAGCCATACAGGATGGAATCTCGGGAGATTATTCCACGCTCGCGGTAAAAGCCGTCCTGGACTTTATCATCATCGCGGTAATGACCTCCTCTCTCGGGAAAGGATGTGCATTTTCAGCGATACCCGTTTTTATATTCGAGGGAGCTGTCACAGTGCTCGCCCGCCTGATTTCACCTGTTATGACGGAAACGGCCGTCGCGTATCTTTCGCTGATCGGGTCAATCCTGATTTTCTGCGTGGGCGTTAATCTCGTATGGGGAAAGATCATTCGCGTGGCAAATATGCTTCCGGCTGTCATACTTGCCGTTCTCGCGGCATATCTTCCCTGGTCTTTCTGACGGGTTCCGACGGCACTTCCGCTTCCGAAGCAGGCTCCTCGGAAGTCGGGACAGGCTTCGTAATGCCCGAAGCTGCTTCCTCCCCGGCAAAGGGACATACCGTCTGGTCACTGTTCGACAATTTGATTTTCCGCTCAAAATGCGCTATAATCTGTGAAAATGCTCACCGATAAAACGAACATTCACAATCCACTCCCCTCCTGCGCCTCTGCAGACAGATGAGGGAGACTGCCTGTAACGGTTCAAAGAAAAGGAGGTATTATGTGGAAAACAGGTGATCACGTTGTACATCGCCGGGATGGCGTGTGCCGGATCGCTGCTCTTGAGGATCTTGCCCTGACGTCCGATGGTCCGAAGACCTACTACATACTGACGCCGCTCTATGAGAATGCCTCAAGGCTCTATGTCCCATTTGACCGCGCGGATCAGATCCTGCGGGACGTCCTGACAAAAGAAGAAATTGACTCTTTGATACTCGGTCTGAAAGACTCCGGTCCCGATCACTGGATCAGCGATGAGAAGACGCGCCAGCGGACACTTTCTGAAATTGTTAAAACCGGTTCTGAAGAGTCACTGCTCAAAATGGTAGCCACTCTTTTCCTGAAGAAGATGGAGCAGACAGAAAAAGGCCGAAAATTCCACGCGACCGATGAACATATCCTGAATGAGGCCGAAAAGATGATCAACAGGGAGTTTGCGTTCGTGCTGGGCATAGAGCCGGACTCAGTTCCCGACTACATCGGCAGTAGAATGGAAGAAACCTGACCCGGAACCGGTCAGGTTTCTTTCATTCTGCCTTTTTGCTTAGAGAATCCAGTAAGGCGGTTACTCGCATATCTCTTCACCGCATGTTCGCGGACCGCCTGTAATGGTTCAGTTCTCTTCCAGATAGGCTTTCAGTGAATCTGTCAGATGCATAGTATCGTCATAACCAAGATGATAAAGTGCTCCGAGTGCTTCCACATTCCTCTCAAAACGGCTGATCGTTACAGGGCGCGACGGTGCTATGACAAAGATCCGGCCCGCTGCTTCGTCCGCATCTATCTGGTCAAGAAGTCCGTTATAGTAT
>CADBRP010000291.1 GCA_902797095.1 uncultured Eubacteriales bacterium
GATGACATAAGCTTCGAGCTCAACGCGGGAGATTATCTCTGCATCGTGGGCGAGAACGGATCCGGCAAGACCACTCTGATGAAGACGCTTCTGGGTCTGAAAAAACCGGTCAGGGGCGAGATCCTTTCCGGAGAAGGCCTGAAGCGGACCGAGATCGGCTATCTGCCTCAGCAGACGGTCATCCAGAAGGATTTCCCCGCTTCGGTCAGGGAGGTCGTCCTGTCGGGATGCCTGGGAAAAAGCGGATGGAAGCCGTTTTACAGTAAGGAGGACCGGGAATCGGCCCGCAGGAACATGGAACGGATGGGCATCGCGTCTTTTGCGGACCGCTGCTACAGGGAACTGTCGGGCGGACAGCAGCAGCGTGTGCTTCTGGCGAGGGCGCTGTGCGCGGCGGAGCGGGTGCTCCTTCTTGACGAGCCTGTCTCCGGGCTGGATCCAAAGGTGACCACGGAGATGTACGAGCTGATCCGCGAGCTCAATCAGGAGGGGATCGCCATCATCATGATCTCGCATGATATCGGCGCCTCGATCATGTACGCCACGCACATTCTGCACATCGGCAGGCATGTCTGGTTCGGCAGGCGGGATGACTATCTGCAGAGCAGAACGGGAAAGGCTTTTCTTGGCGGAGAGGAGGATGCTGAAGAATGGAACAGCTGATTCTTTCGCTGCAGTATCCCTTCGTAAGATACGCGCTGGTCGTGGGAACGCTGATCGCTCTGTGTTCCTCCCTGCTCGGAGTAACTCTGGTGCTGAAGCGCTTTTCCTTCATAGGGGACGGGCTTTCCCATGTGGCGTTCGGCGCGCTGGCCATCGCCAGCGTTCTGAGAATGACGAATCAGATGCTGCTGATCCTTCCGATAACGATACTGAGCGCTGTCCTTCTCCTGAGGAGCGGGCAGAAGGCCAGAATCAAAGGGGACGCCGCCCTGGCCATGATCTCGGTCGCGGCCCTCGCCTTCGGATATCTGATCATGAATATTTTTTCCGCTTCCTCGAATCTGTCAGGGGATGTATGCAGCACGCTGTTCGGATCCACGTCGATCCTGACGCTGACGGAGGCCGACGTCGTGATGTGCGCGGGCCTGTCAGCCGCTGTAATAGTCCTGTTCGTGCTTCTGTATAACAGGATTTTTGCCGTGACATTTGACGAGGACTTCGCGAAGGCGGAGGGGATCCGCACAGATCTGATGAACCTTATCATCGCGGTCGTCATCGCGGTGATCATCGTCGTCGCCATGAGCCTTGTGGGGGCGCTGCTGATCTCCGCGCTGGTTGTGTTTCCCGCGCTTTCCGCGATGCGTCTGTTCAGGAGCTTCCGTTCCGTGACGGTCTGCGCCGCGGTGATCTCCGTGTTCTGCGCGCTGCTGGGGATGGTCATTTCCATCATCGCGGGGACTCCGGTGGGATCCACGATCGTGGCGGTGGACACCGCTGCCTTTGCGGTATGCTGCGGAATAGAGAAAATAAGATAGAAAAACTACGGAAGAAAACGATGCAAGGAAACGAAGCAAGAAAAGAACGTTTCGCGAGAACCGAAATGCTTCTGGGCGCGGAAGGAATGCGAAGGCTTGAGAAAAGCCGGGTGGCGGTCTTCGGGATCGGGGGCGTCGGCGGCGCGGCGGTGGAGGCTCTCGCGCGCTCGGGCGTCGGTCAGCTTGACCTGATCGATCACGATACTGTGGATATCACCAACCTGAACCGGCAGATCATCGCCACTGAGCAGACGCTGGGCCAGTACAAGGTCGACGCGGCGGCGGACCGGATCCGGTCCATCAACCCGGAGTGTACGGTGAGAAAGCACTGTGTGTTCTATCTGCCGGAGACCAGGGACCGGTTCGATTTCAGCGAGTACGATTATGTGGTGGACGCCATCGATACTGTTTCGGGAAAGCTCGCGATCATAGAGGCCGCAAAGGCAGCGGGGACCCCGGTGATTTCCTGCATGGGCGCTGGGAACAAGCTGGACCCGTCAGCCTTTGAAGCGGCAGATATATACTCCACATCTGTGTGCCCTCTGGCGAAGGTCATGCGGAGGGAATGCCGCAGGCGCGGGATCGA
>CADBRP010000292.1 GCA_902797095.1 uncultured Eubacteriales bacterium
ATATCTCTCGTGATCTCCTCGGGTCCGAGCTTGGTGGCTCTGGCCTCGGATTCATACTTCTCGATATGGATCGAAGTAAGTACGTCATCCATGATCAGGCGCTCGTTAAGGATGATCGCGTCTTCGTAATTGTAGCCTTCCCATGTCATGAATCCGATGAGAAGGTTCTTGCCCAGAGCGACCTCGCCGTTCGCGGTGGAGGGACCGTCAGCGATGGTCTCCTTCTCCTCGACATGCTCGCCTTTGCTGACGATCGGTCTCTGGTTGATGCATGTTCCCTGGTTGGAACGCTTGAACTTCAGCAGCTTGTAGGTGTCAACGCCCTCTCCGTCGTCACGTGTGATGCGGATGCTGTCAGCGTCAACGTAGCTTACGGTTCCAGCGTGCTTCGCGAGCTGGACGACGCCGGAGTCTCTGGCCGCCTTGTATTCGATACCGGTTCCGACCATCGGCGCTTCCGTAACCATGAGAGGTACAGCCTGGCGCTGCATGTTGGATCCCATCAGAGCACGGTTCGCGTCGTCGTTTTCCAGGAACGGGATCATCGCGGTAGCGACCGATACGACCTGCTTCGGGGAAACGTCCATGTAATCAACGATCTCTCTCGGCACCAGATCGATATCGCCGCCGCGGCCTCTCGCCGCGACCTTCAGGTTCGCGAAATGGCCTTCAGAATCCAGCGGCTCGTTGGCCTGCGCCACGATCTTGTCTTCTTCGTCATCCGCTGTCAGGTAGTGGATCTCGTCCGTAACGACGCCGGTCTCTTTATTTACGACTCTGTAGGGAGTCTCGATAAATCCGTACTGATTGATCACGCCGTAGGTGGTCAGGGAACCGATCAGTCCGATGTTCGGGCCTTCAGGTGTCTCAATAGGACACATTCTTCCGTAATGGGAGTGGTGTACGTCTCTGACCTCGAATCCCGCGCGCTCTCTGGAGAGTCCGCCGGGGCCCAGCGCGGAAAGTCTTCTCTTGTGCGTCAGCTCGGCCAGAGGGTTGGTCTGGTCCATGAACTGGGACAGCTGGGAACTTCCGAAGAACTCCTTGACCGCCGCTGTGACAGGACGGATGTTCATCAGGCCCTGCGGGGTGACTTCCGCGACATCCTGGGTCGTCATGCGCTCCTTGATCGTACGTTCCATTCTGGAAAGGCCGATACGGATCTGGTTCTGCAGCAGTTCGCCTACAGTACGCAGTCTTCTGTTGCCCAGGTGGTCGATGTCGTCGATGTTTCCGATTCCATAGTTGAGGTTCAGCAGATAGCTGATGGAAGCGATCACGTCAGCCACCAGGATGTGCTTCGGAGACAGCTCCGTCTTGCGCATCTGCAGCGCTTCGCGGATCGCCTTTTCGCCCTCTTCCCCGTGTTCCTTTATGATCTCCATCAGAACGGGATAGTAAACCTTATCCGCGATCTTCAGATCAGAAACGTCAAATTCAATATAGTTGTCAAGGCGGACAAACTGGTTGCCTATTACCTTGGTTGATTCGCTCTCATCATATACGCTGCGGACCATGACGCTCAGCACGCCGGCGTCCTCGATCTGCTCCGCAACTTCCTTGCTCATGACGCTGCCTTTTTCGGCCAGGATCTCTCCCGTGTTCGGGTCGATGACATCCTCCGCGGCGATATTGCCGGCCAGACGGCCCTTCAGGCCCAGCTTCTTGTTGTATTTATAACGGCCGACTCTCGCCAGGTCGTATCTTTTCGGGTCAAAAAACATCGAGTTGAACAGGTTCTGAGCACTCTCGAGTGTCGGAGGCTCGCCCGGTCTCAGTTTTTTGTATACTTCCTTGATGCCTTCCTCAAAGTTGGAGGTCGGGTCCTTATCAAGGGTCTTGAGGAGTCTCGGCTCCTCACCGAAGATTTCAATGATCTCTTCATCAGTGCCGATCCCCAGTGCCCTAAGGAGGATCGTGGCAGGCTGCTTTCTCGTTCTGTCTACTCTGACAGAAATGATCTCATTGGAATCGGTTTCATATTCCAGCCAGGCTCCGCGGTTGGGGATCACCTGTGTGGAAAAGAGGCTCTTGCCGTATTTGTCGATCTCTTTATCGTAATATGGACCGGGGGAACGGACCAGCTGCGTAACGACAACACGCTCCGCGCCGTTGTAAATGAAAGTTCCCTTTTCCGTCATGATGGGGAAATCTCCCATGAAGACTTCCTGTTCCTTAACCTCTCCGGTCTCCTTATTAACCAGCCGAACCCGCACTTTAAGCGGAGCAGCGTATGTTACGTCACGCTCCTTGCATTCCTCCTGTTCATATTTGGGAGGCTCTGACAGAGAATAGTCGATGAATTCGAGGATCAAATTGTCTGTATATCCTTTGATCGGGGAAACATCCTCAAAAACTTCTTGAAGACCTTCTTCAACGAACCACTTGTAGGAATCTGTCTGGATCTGAATGAGATTCGGCATCTCCGCTACTTCATTGATCTTTGAAAAGGTCATTCGTTCTTTTCTGCCTAATTTGATGGGCTTTGGCATAGTCATCACTCCTTATATTTGTAACTGATTACACTTGCAGGGCAATTTAGTATGATAACACCCCTTTGTCAAGTTGTCAAGGAAAATCGGCTCTTTGTGCTTATTTTTTTCTGTCCCGCAAAAATCGGAAAAGCTGCCGTTTCTCTGAAACGGCAGCCTGTGTTTCCCTGCAGTTTTACTTATTTCAGTTCTACAACCGCACCGACTTCTTCCAGCTGAGTCTTGATAGCCTCTGCCTCTGCCTTCTCGATGCCTTCCTTGATGTTGGACGGAGCTCCGTCTACCAGAGCCTTTGCTTCCTTCAGTCCAAGACCTGTGATCTCTCTTACAGCCTTGATGACCTTGATCTTCTCGGATCCGATCTCCTTCAGGACTGCTGTGAACTCTGTCTGCTCTTCAGCCTCAGCTGCAGCTCCGCCTGCCGCTACTACAGCAACGCCTGCCGCCGCGCTTACGCCAAACTCTTCCTCACAAGCCTTAACCAGCTCGTTCAGTTCCAGTACGGACATCTCTTTGATGGCTTCGATGATCTGATTCTTATCCATTATTATTATCTCCTTTTCTTATTTTTGTTTTTATGCCGCCTTAGCACAGGGCGGTAGATTTATGCTTCTTTGCTCTCCGCGATCTGAGATACAACTCTCGCAAAGCTTGAGATCGGGGACTGAATGCTTCCCATGAACTTGGAAATCAGCACCTCTCTGGACGGGATGGACGCGATCTGCTCGATTGCTTCCTTGTCGTAGTACTCACCTTCTACGAATCCGCCCTTGAACTCCATCTTCTTGAATTCCTTGATGGAATCGTTCAGGACTCTCGCCGGAGCAGTAGCGTCATCAAAGCTGAACGCGAACGCGCTCGGTCCTTCCAGGACTTCAGCCATCTTCTCATAATCTGTTCCTGCGATCGCTCTCTTAACGAGGGTATTCTTATAGACTGTGTAGTCTACATTCGCTTCGCGAAGCTTTTTTCTCATGGCATCCGCCTGTTCAACGGTGATACCCATGTAATCGATTACGACAGCGCTCTCGGCTCTTTCAAACTTGTCTTTGATCTCGTCGATGACTGCCTGCTTCTGAATGTAAGCTTCTTTCATTCTCTGAGTGTTACTCCTTTCTTAGATTTCTTCCAAAGGCTGGCCGGCCTTTGGATCATGCGGGAACGCGCCCCGCATGCCGGTACTCTGTAAATACCTGTTTCGGGCTTCAAAAAACCCCGCCGCATGATTCGCGCAGCGAGGTCAATCTATTTACATTGTACCTCGGCAGGAGATTAAGGGTCCGCCGGTTTCCCGGCTTTGCCGCCTGCTGTCTGCGGTTTTTATATGCAATTCTATGATCCGTAGTTTACTGGTTTCCTACCTTCTGCGGATTGATCTTGACTCCGGGGCCCATGGTGGAAGCTACAACAACGCTTCTCATGTACTGTCCCTTCGCAGCCGCGGGCTGCGCCTTGATGATGGCCTGTGCCAGCGCGTTGAAGTTCTCGATCAGTTTCTCACTTCCGAAGGAGGCCTTTCCGATCGGTGTATGGATGATGTTCGTCTTGTCCAGACGGTACTCAACCTTACCGGCCTTGGTCTCGCGGATCGCTTTGGCTACATCCATGGTAACCGTTCCGGATTTCGGGTTCGGCATGAGACCCTTAGGTCCCAGGATCCTTCCCAGTCTTCCTACTACGCTCATCATATCCGGCGTCGCGATGACTGCGTCAAATTCGAACCAGCCTTCCTGCTGGATCTTCTGAGCCATCTCCTCGGCTCCTACATACTCAGCACCGGCTTCTTCCGCTTCAGTTGCCTTCGGGCCCTTCGCGAATACCAGGACGCGCTTGGTGTTGCCTGTTCCGTTCGGAAGAACGATAGCGCCTCTGATCTGCTGGTCTGCGTGTCTGCCGTCAACGCCCATCTTGAAATGAGCTTCAATTGTCTCGTCGAACTTGGCCTTGGCTGTCTTCAGGACGATATCCATTGCCTCTTCGACATCATACTGCTGTGTCTTGTCGAACTCCGCTACAGAGTTCTTGTAGTTCTTACCTCTTTTAGGCATTTCAGTTTCCTTTCTGTGGTATTAGCGACTCACCGCGTCACGCCGCGGTTCCCGGTCTCCCACTTTCAATCAGTCTTCAATGACGATACCCATGCTTCTCGCTGTTCCCTTGATCATCTCTGTCGCGGCGTCAAGGTCAGCTGCATTCAGGTCGGGCATCTTGATCTTCGCGATCTCTTCAGCCTGCGCGCGTGTCAGTGTAGCAACCTTCGTCTTGTTCGGCTCACCGGACGCGGAATCCAGACCTGCTGCCTTCTTGAGCAGAACTGCCGCCGGCGGTGTCTTCGTAATGAACGAGAAGCTGTGATCCGCGTAAACTGTGATCACGACAGGAATGATCATACCCGGCTGATCCTGGGTTCTGGCATTGAACTGCTTACAGAAATCCATGATGTTTACACCATGCTGTCCGAGAGCCGGGCCTACCGGAGGTGCCGGGTTCGCCTGTCCTGCGGGAATCTGAAGCTTGATATATCCTGCGATCTTCTTTGCCATGTGTGTCCTCCTTTCTTCAGATATTTATATAGAATGGTTCGCTCCGGCCGCGCCCGGTTGCCGGGCCGCGGCTTTCATTCATCAGTCGAGCTTGTCGACCTGAGCGAAGTCCAGTTCTACCGGTGTGTCTCTGCCGAACATGGATACTCTCGCCCTGAGGGTCTGCTTTTCCATGTTGACTTCCTCGACGGTTCCCATAAAGTTGTCGAACGGTCCGTTGATAACTTTGATGGTATCGCCGACCTTGATATCCAGATCGATGTAGATCTTCTCGATGCCCATGCGCCGGACCTCCTCCAGCGTAAGGGGGACAGGATCGGATCCATGCCCTACGAATCCCGTAACACCCTGTGTGTTTCTGACGAGGTACCAGGATTCGTTGGTGACGATCATCTTTACCAGAACGTATCCGGGGAACATCTTCTTGGTCCGGATCTTTCTCTGGCCGTCTTTCATCTCAACGATATCTTCTGTGGGAACAACGACCTCCAGGATCAGATCCTGCATTCCCCTGTTCTCCACGAGTTTTTCGATATTTACCTTAACCTTGTTTTCGTGACCCGAGTATGTGTGAACGACATACCATTTGGCTTCTCCGTCTCCCCTCAGGCCTTCCAGCTCATCCAGATTCAGCTTCTTGGTCTCTTTTTTTTCTTCCATAGCAGCAAACGCTCCTGATTACATCAAAAAATACAGCTGTCGCAAAGGCTGATCAGAAGCAGATCGCCTTGATGGCGGCCAGCACGCCGGAGTCAACGCCCCAGAAAAGAAGAGCGAAGAAAGCGCATACAGCCAGGACGACCGCGGTAAAGGAGCTCAGCTCCTGCCTTGTCGGCCAGACTACCTTCTTCATTTCAAGTTTCACGCCTCTGAAATACTCTAACAGGCGGCCCTTTTCCTTCTTTTTCTTTTTCTGCTGCTGCTGCTGTGTAAGCTGATTCTTCTTCTGCTTCGCACGGCGCTCCGCCATGGTTACCGCATTCGTCTTTTTCCCGGGCTGTTGGTCTTTGCCGTTCTTTTTCACTGTTTCTGCCGGCTTATTTGACTTTTTCGCCATGTGAAAAACTCCTTACTTTGTTTCCTTATGCGGTGTGTGCTTTCTGCAGAACGGGCAGTACTTGTTCATCTCAATACGATCCGGATCGTTCTTCTTGTTCTTGATCGTGTTGTAATTTCTCTGCTTGCATTCGGTGCATGCCAGTGTCACCTTGACTCTCATTTTTCATCCTCCAGTTTACAGTAGGAAAAACAGCCACTAACTGTTGTCGCTGCGGTTTTCCAATATTTTCGTTTCTTTTCA
The DNA here is from genome assembly GCA_902797095.1 of uncultured Eubacteriales bacterium. Classification (GTDB taxonomy): domain Bacteria; phylum Bacillota; class Clostridia; order Peptostreptococcales; family Anaerovoracaceae; genus Lentihominibacter. The sequence goes on from CADBRP010000292.1 coordinate 6,336, forward strand.
TAAAGTCGCTTGAACATTATATCTCACAGGAATGTAAGCGTCAAGAACTTTCTTAAGGCAGTTATTGTCTTATCATCCGGTTGCAGGAAGGCTTCGTGCTCAGAGCTCCCTCCTGCCCTCCACGGCTTTCAGAAGCGTCACCTGATCAGCGTATTCCAGATCGCCTCCGACCGGGATGCCATGAGCGATCCTCGTCACACGGATTCCGCTCGGCTTGATAAGCCGCGCGATGTACATCGCTGTCGCCTCTCCCTCGATCGTGGGATTGGTGGCGATCATCAGCTCCTGCACCTTCTCATCCTGAAGTCTGGTGATAAGGCTCTTCAGATTGATGTCCTCCGGTCCGATTCCGTCCATGGGCGAAATTGCGCCGTGCAGCACGTGGTATCTTCCCCTGAACTCGCGGATCTTTTCCATGGCGATCACATCCTTCGGGCTTTCCACCACGCATATGATGCTGTCATCCCTGCTGTCGTCCCTGCATATGGAGCAGGGGTCCTCATCCGTCAGATTCCCGCATACGGAACAGTAGCGCATGGTCTGCTTCGCTTCCCGGATGGCGTCAGCCAGCGCCAGCGCCTCGCTGTCCTTCATGGACAGTATATGGAAAGCCAGGCGCTGCGCCATTTTCCCTCCTATTCCGGGAAGACGGTTCAGCTCGTTGATCAGCCTGTTCAGAGGTTTCGCGTAATACTTCATTTATTATCCTTTTTCCGGACGCCGATTAAAGCCCCGGGATCCCCAGCCCCGCAGTGAATTTTCCCATCTCCGCCTGTGAGATCTCCTCCATCTGGCGCAGCGCTTCATTTGCCGCCGCCATGATCAGATCCTGAAGCATCTCCACATCATCCGGATCACACGCTTCCGGCTTGATCTGGATATCCTTGATCTCTTTCTTTCCGGTTACGGTGACCGTCACGGCGCCGCCGCCCGATGTGGCTGTCGCCTCCATCTCATCGATCTGCGCCTGCACCTCGTCCATCTGCTTCTGCATCGCCTGCATCTGGGCCATCTGCTGCTGCATATTTCCGCCGCCCTGCTTCTTCGGTCTCTTGCCGGCTCTCATTCCTTTTCCCATGACATTTCCTCCAGTCTGTTTATTTACTCTATATTCACTCTGGCACCGATGATCTCGGACGCCCTGTCAGCCGCCTCTTCGGCGGATATCTCCTTTTTTTCGCCCTCCCCGGCGCTCACGACACGCATGCTCCTGCGTCTGCCTGTCCGTTTCTCCATGAGATCCTCCAGAAGGCGCCGGTTCTTCTCGGTATGCTTTCTGTTCAGAAGGCCGTTTACTTCCACCGTGAATGTATCGTCATCCATGGATATCAGCATGCTGCTCATCCGTATCAGATAGAAGCTTCCCTTTTCGCTTTCGCCATCGGCGAAGACCTCGTCCCACAGACGGATCAGATCCTGCTCCGCGGGCTCAGAAGCCCCGGAAGGCTGTTCCGGCTCCGCGTATCCTGCCGGTTCGGCAGCCTGTTCCGGCTTCGCGGGCTCCTCGGCTTTGGCGGTTCCTGCCGGTTCCGCGGTCACTTCAGGCTCAGAAGTCTTTGCGGATTCAGAATTCTTTTCAGGGGCCGCAGTCTTTGCGGGCTGAGAAGTCTTTTCCGGCTCCGCAGGCTTTGCGGGCTCAGAAGGCTTAGGGGGTTCAGGCGGCCTTGCGGGTCTCTCCTGCCTCGGCGCCGCCTTCGCGCGGGGGCGTTCGGGTTCCGGCGCTTTCATCTGAACCGCCGCGTTCAGTCCTCCCGCTCCCTGGCATAAAGTGACGATGCAGAGCTCCAGAAGGATCCTCGGCTGTGTGGACCAGCGCGCGTCGTTCATCGTTTTTGAAAGCTCCAGTATGCCGCGGTTGATATCCGCAAGCTCCATCACAGAACTCTGCGCCCGGATGCGGTCGATATTCTCAGCCGAAAGATTGATCACGCCCTCCGGCTCGCGGATGAACTTCGTGATCAGAAGATTCCTGTAATGATTGATCCAGTCCCTGATCAGCTGGCGGACATCCTTTCCGTCCGCCAGGACCCCGGCCAGAAATTCGATGGCCTCGGCTGTCTTTCTCCGGCACACGAGATCGGTGAGCTCAGCGAAAACCTCTTCCCCGGACGCGCCGAGAAATTCCAGCACATCGGAAGCGTCAACGCGCGTCCCTCCTCCGGAAATGCACTGATCCAGTATGCTGAGCCCGTCGCGCACCGAGCCGTCGGCGTTCGCCGCGATGACGCGCAGCGCGTCCTCCGTGACATCGATTCCGATATCTTCGCAGATCTTCTGCATTCCCCGCATAATGGTCCGCTCAGGCACTCGTTTGAAATCAAGCCGGATGCATCTGGAGAGGATCGTAGCGGGAAGCTTCTGGACTTCGGTGGTCGCCAGAATGAAGGTCACATACTCCGGCGGCTCCTCAAGCGTTTTCAGCAGCGCGTTGAAGGATTCCGGCGTCAGCATATGCACTTCATCTATAATGTAGACTTTTCTGCGTCCCATGGAGGGGGGATAGTTCACGCTCTCCCTGAGTGAACGGATATCGTCGATGCCCCGGTTTGAAGCCGCGTCGATCTCGATCACATCCAGAAAGCTCCCGTCGCGGATCGCCTGGCAGGCGCTGCACTGTCCGCAGGGACGCTCGCCGTCGGAAAGGCAGTTCAGTCCCTTTGCCAGCAGCCTGGCGGTCGTCGTCTTGCCCGTGCCTCTGGTCCCGCAGAAAAGATACGCGTGGCTCGTGCTGTCCGAAGCAATCTGGTTTTTCAGGATCCTTACGATATGCTCCTGTCCCAGTATCTCATCGAACACTTCTGGACGATATACACGGTATAAAGCTGTGTACATTTTTTGATTCCTTTCCGGCAGCAGAGAAATGAAAATTGCCCTTTGAAAGCTCCGCAGGAGTTGGAGAAGGCTGATCTGCGGCACATAGAAGCTTCCGCTTATTGCTGCTTCCTTCCGGACCTGACAAGGTTCACGGTGTCCTATTGCGCAGGACCCAAACCATTCATGCGGAGCCATCAAAAGGCAATTTTTCACGCCACCACATTATAATCAATTTGCCTCACCCCGTCAAGACCGCCCGGCGCGTTCCGGAGAACGCTGAAATTCCGCGGATCGGGACGGCTTGGTTCAGGTCCTCGCATCGAATTCCGTTCCGCAGCGGGGGCAGCGGACCCTGACTTTCCCGCTTCCCGCGGGCACTCTGAGGCCTGTCCTGCACTTGGGGCAGACCAGAATAACATATCCGCCGTATTCCTCTCCCGGATGGATCCTGCGTCCCGCGCCTGCTGAAGGGCCGGCGCCGTATTCATCTTCGCGGTACAGCTTTTCCTGAAGCGGGTCCTGTCCGTTTCCGGAAAAATGCTCCCCTTCGGGATAGAAGCCGTTCATCCAGTCATCTCTGGAATACTGTCTGACGGCGCGGATCGATATGATATAGAGCACCAGGACGAATGCCAGCAGGATGATCGTCGCGATATAGTTCCCCAAAAACGCCAGCGTATCATATATTCCATGTATCAGCATCGGCACCAGCAGCGCCGCCAGGGTGTATTTCGCCGAACTCCTGCCTTTTACAGAAGCCTGCTTCGCCGCGCCGAAGAAGATGCCCATGAACACTCCGCAGAAGCAGTGCAGCGGCACTGCCATGACGCCTCTCATCAGGGCTGTATAGAATCCTCCCTGCATTACATACAGAACATTCTCCAGGATCGCGAACCCGGCCGCGACCGCCACGCCGTACACGATGGCGTCGAAACGGTAGCCGAACGCGGGATGCCTCCACGCTCCGAAGCGCAGAAACAGGTATTTGCACAGCTCCTCGCAGAAAGCCGCGGACACGAACGCCATGGAAAGCGCGTAGGGAAGGCTCCCCTCCGGATAATCAGGCATTGCCGAATCGATAAAGCTTTCCATGAAGGACGCCGGGACACAGGAAATGGCTCCGAACACCAGCAGCTTGAAGATCAGGTTCCAGGGCTCCTTTTCCACGGTATCCTTTTTATAGATATATATTACGATCAGTATTCCCGGCAGCAGTGCCAGCAAGATCAGTGTATTGGGTCCCATCATTCCCTCCTTTTGCTTCGCGCCGATTTATCCGCGCGCTGTAACCTTATATATCTCATCTGCCCGCGGCGGGTCGACGGCGACGCTGACACGCCCCAGGCCGTCCGCTCCGCAGGTCGGCGTTCTGCGGATCAGGCGGACTCCCTCAGAAGCCTCATGCACCCGGCCGATCACGCTCGCTTTGACGCCTGCCGCCCGCATCGCCTCCTCCATCTCCGCTTTTCTGTCCCGCGGAACGATGATGATCATGGATCCGCTGGAGATGAGGCGAAGAGGATCGAGCCCGAATACGCCGCAGATCTTCCCGGTCTCCGGCTCCAGCGGAATCTGATCCTCCCAGACTTCCGCTCCGGTCCCTGAGATCTGGCACATCTCCCATACCGCGCCTAAAACTCCGCCCTCTGTAATGTCGTGCATCCCGTGGGTCCCCACCTTCCCGGCGGCGATTCCCTCGTCCACGACGCTCACCATGTCCAGGAACGTTTCGGCGCGCCGGATTTCCTCCTCCGTCATCAGAGGCTGCCCGTCAGGACCCTTCTCCTCCCGCAGGCGCTGCGCGTGATCCGCGGCGATGATCCCCGCGCCTTCAAGGCCGGCGGACTTCGTCATCATGATGTAATCTCCGGGCACCATATCGGACCCGGTCTGGGAACTCTCCGCGGCGCACCGTCCGATCGCTGTGGAAATGATCACCGGCTGCAGCACCGCGGGAGTGATCTCCGTATGCCCGCCTATGATCTCCACCGAAAGGTCCGCGGCGGTTTCCGCGGCCTGGCCCATGATGGTCTCCACATCTTCGTCCGTCGTCCCCTCCGGCAGCAGGACCGCCAGCATGATCCCCAGCGGTTTCACTCCGTTTGAAGCGACGTCGTTGCATGTGATGTGGATGGCAAGCCGTCCGATATCGCTGACAGCCGCGGTGATCGGATCAGTCGACATCACGCAGTCGTACTCTCCGAAGTCCATGACCGCGCAGTCCTCTCCGATCCCGGGCCGCACCCGGACATCCGGGCTTCTG
>CADBRP010000293.1 GCA_902797095.1 uncultured Eubacteriales bacterium
ACCGTATCTTCAGCTTCGACATAGGTCCCGCATCCGCGGACGCCGCCGTGCAAAGGCAGGGCTTCCACCTGGGGAGGAAGCGTGCACGCGCCTCTGCCGGTGCAGACCATGGCCATATGGCCGCGCCTTTCAAGCTCTTCAATTGCCCGGACCGTGCTCTCCGGAACCAGGCAGTCGTGCCTGAAGAGAGTGCCGTCCACATCAAAAAATATTACTTTTCCCATTTTCTCACCTTCAGAATCAGAGGAATGATCATAACGATCCATACGATCGGCTCCACAAGGATCACGCCGAAGTAGCCCAAAGCGGGAACCAGAGTATAGGCGAGGATGATCTTGCCGGCCATTTCGATCCCGCTGGAGATCAGGGGCGTGACCGTATCGCCGATCCCCTGCATGGAGTTTCGCTGTATGAATATGACTGCCACGAGAACGTAGAGGATGCTGTCTATCCTGAGGTACTGCGTGGCGGCGTCGATCATGATCGTGTCGCTGCTGCCGGTTATCAGGCAGATGAGCGTCGGCGCGAGCGTATAGACGATGATCAGAACCGCCGCGCACCAGAGGCAGGTAATCCAGTATCCGGCACGCATGCCCTGATGTATCCTGTCCCACCTTCTTGCTCCGAGGTTCTGGCTGCAGTAGGTGGCCATCGTATGGCCGCAGGCGACGAAGACCGACATCAGGATGTCCGTGATCCTGCGGGCGGCGCTCTGCGCGACGATGTAGGAATTCCCCAGCGCGTTGATCGCTGTCTGCAGTATGAAGGAGCCTATGCTGATGAGAGAACTCATGAATGCCATGGAAAGGCCTGTTTTCATCATCGTCAGCATCATTTCCTTTTCCATTCTCGAGACATCTCCGCCGCGGTACCGGTAGAACGGGTATTTGCGGAGGATATATACCCCGCAGACGATTGCCGTGACCGTCTGCGCGATAACTGTGGCCGCCGCGGCGCCCCAGACGCCGGTCCTTAAGACGCCGAGGAAAAGAATGTCCCCGATGATGTTAAGGCCTACCGAAACGAAGAGCGTAAGAAGCGGCGTGATGCTGTCTCCTATGGCCCTTGCCGAGGCGATGAGGATGTTGTAGATCATCGTGATGAGGATCCCGGCGATGATGATCCGTATATAAGAGGCGGAATCATCGTAGATGCTGTCAGGGACATTGAGGAAACGCAGGAGCGGTCCCAGAAAAACCAGGCACAGAATGCTTATGAAGGCCGCCAGCGCCGCGCCCATCAAAACAGAGGATATGAAAGCGATGTGAACCTTTTCCATATCCCTGCCTCCGAAATGCCGGGCGGTGGTGACTGCGAAGCCGTTCGCGATCCCCATGAAGAAACCGATGAACAGCGTATACAAAACGGCCGTAGCGCCGACAGCCGCAAGGGCGCGGTCTCCGAGAAAGGAGCCGACCAGGCGCATGTCGATGACATTGTACGCCAGCTGCAGCAGATTGCCCAGCAGGATCGGTATCGCAAACCTGATGATTATCCGAAACGGTGATCCCTCCGTCATATCGTTCATGATCGTCCTGCCTTTGTAGTCCTGTCTTTGAAAGATACAGAAACAGCATATCACGAAAAACGCCTGAGGTGTTCCCAAAAACCCTGTTTTGGAACATAGCTCGATTGTTTTTTTGAATTCCGGATGGTATTATCAAACCATAACAGAGCCGCCGGAATTCAGGGGGTAAAGGAGGGAAACGATGGCGTTTGAAAGGATAGAGGATGTCGCTGAGAGGCATCTGCATATTTTCTGGACCAATGGGGATCCGATGACTTCGGAAAACATGGTGCTGATGTACGCGCGCAATGCCATGCTGAACGGCTGGTGGGACAGGGTCACGGTCGTATTATGGGGCGCGCCGCAGAAGCTGTTTGCCGAGAGCGAGGCGGTTCGTCTCAAGGTGCGGCTCGCGTCGCAGGCAGGCGCTGAATTCTCCGCGTGCCTGAGCTGCGCGGTCAATATGGGAACAAAGCAGGCGCTTGAGGAGGAGAACATAGAAGTGATCAGATGGGGAGAGAAGCTCTCCCTGCTGATGCAGAACGGAAAGCATGTTCTGACGGTTTAGCGTCTGAGAAAGGATAACGGTATGATACTATTTGTAAACGCCTGCGTGCGCGGGCAGTCGAGAACGAAGAGAATCGCGGATGAGCTTCTGAAAAAGCTGGGCGGGCCGGTCACGGAGGTGCGTCTGGAGGAAGCGGAGTTTCCCCGTATGGACGAGGAATTCCTGAACAGAAGGGATAAGCTGACGGAAGAAGGCGAGTTCGATGATCCCGTGTTCGAACACGCGCGCCTGTTTGCTGAAGCGGATGAAATCGTGATCGCGGCGCCGTTCTGGGATCTTTCTTTTCCTGCCGCGCTCAAGCAGTATCTTGAGCTGGTCACCGCGGTCGGGGTCACGTTCGATTACTCGCCGGAAGGGATCCCGACAGGCCTGTGCAGGGCGCGGAAGCTGTATTATGTCACTACCGCGGGCGGTGACTTTTTCCCGGAGGAGTACGGATACGGTTACATAAAGGCTCTGGCCGGGAGTTTTTACGGAATCAATGATACAGAGCTCATCAGCGCGGTCGGACTTGATATAGAAGGGGCGGATCCGGAGAAGATCGTAAACGACTGCATTTCGCGCGTCTGCTCCCGCTGAGATTCTTCCGCCGCGGGTCCGGATATGGTATGATAGGAAGCATAACAGAAGACATCCGGACCAGTAGATAATTATAACTATGGATAATGATCGAAAAACAGGTATTTTATATCAGATATATGTTCTGGCTGTGATCGGCCTGATCGTAATCGGGCTGGGGACATATGTGTCCCAGCACCGGATATCCAAAGATGCTGTGATTGAGCAGACAGAAGACTTCATGAGCGATGTCGCCGCTGATACGATCGATTCCATCAAGGAGTATCCCGCTTACGACTGGCTGCTCCGTTACTGGTATGAAAATGCCGGCAGGATGGATATTGAATATGACGTTGACTACGGCAGCGGGACCAGAACGGAGGAAAAGTGCCGGCTTTTCAGCAGCAGGCATCCGGAGATCCAGCTTAAATACGCGGATGTTTCCGAGATCGAAGCGCTTCCTGAAGCGGATCAGAAGCTCTACGCGGAGATCGTGTATTCCTGGATGACGACCAGAATCGACCAGATTAAGCAGAGCTATAATATGGACTTCCTGTTCTGCCTGGTGACAGATACAGAAAAGGGGAAGCATCCGTACGAAACGCAGTTTTTCCTGCTGAGCGGGGCTGATCCGGGAGCTGTCAGGGGAACGGAATACGAGCAGGTATATCCTCTCGGCAAAATATCCTCTGTCGCTGAGAACGAAAGCCAGCAGTCCGCGATGCGGCACGCGGTGAATTACGCGGAATCCGGGGAAGTCAGGGGATATCTTGCCGAAGCCGGACGCTACATGGATTACTACGCGTATCTGGACGGGCTGGATGATCAGGCGGTTCTGATAGGCCTGACACTGGATGTTACAGAGATCCTGTCAAATGTCCGGGACCAGACGATACAGGGCACCTCGTATTCCATCGTATATCAGGTGGGACTGCTGATCCTCATCATGCTTCTGATGTTCCTGACGGTGCTGAGGCCTCTGAAGGGTGTCCTGAAGAGCATCCGTCTCTACGCGGAAACAAAGGATAAGGAGACAGCGACCAGAAACCTTTCGGAGAATATGAGCGGCATATCAGGAATGCTGACCCGCCATAATGAGATAGGACAGCTTTCCGACGATGTGACAAAGCTCGCCGGCGAGATCGACGATTATATAGACAGGATCGAAACCATCACATCCGAAAAGGAGCGTATTTCAACCGAGCTTGAACTGGCATCAAAGATCCAGCAGTCGATGCTGCCGGCTTCCTTCCCGGACCGTGAAGAGTTTACGGTGTTCGCCAACATGACGCCGGCGAGGGATGTCGGGGGGGATTTCTATGACGCGTTCATGATAGACGAGGATCATCTCGCTGCCGTGATCGCTGATGTCAGCGGAAAGGGAATACCTGCAGCCCTTTACATGATGGGATCGAAGATCCTTGTCAAGAACATGGTCCTGAGCAAGGGCAGCCCCGCGAAGGCGCTCGAGGCCGTGAACAGCCAGCTCTGCGAAACAAACCGGGAGGATATGTTCGTGACCGTATGGCTCGGCGTGCTTGAACTGTCAACCGGCATGCTGACCGCGGCCAACGCGGGACATGAATATCCGGTCTACAGGAGAGCGGACGGACACTTCCGGCTTTTCCGCGACAAG
>CADBRP010000294.1 GCA_902797095.1 uncultured Eubacteriales bacterium
CCATAGGCGACGGAAGAAATCCCAACAGCCATATACGGAGCGATCGGCTTTCTTTCCCCTGCCTTTGCTGTATTATCATTCTGCATGATTCACATTCTCCTTCTAAGCTTCAGTGTCTTCAGCCGCGATTTCCTCAGTCTCGATCTCCTCAGCGGATTCGGAAGTGAATCCCTCGATCGGCTTCTTGAAGCCTTTGCTCCATACCGCCAGATAGATGATGCCCAAAGCCAGGAAGCAGAATCCGACGATCTTCGCCATCACGCTCAGGTTGAGCCAGAGCAGGCAGACGATGATGCAGCCGATTCCGGGCATGATCAGATACTTCATGATGTTCGCGAATCCGGAGCGCTTGCCCTTCTTGATGAAGAAGTAGACGACAACACTCAGGTTGACCATGATGAATGCGAACAGTCCGCCGAAGTTGATGACCGGGATGACATCGCCCAGCGACATGTTGGAGAATACCAGGCATACCACGGTTACCAGGATGACATTCCATACCGGAACGCCCTTGGAATTCGCGTAGCCGAAAATCTTTTTGGGCAGGACGCCGTCGCGGCCCATGCCGTAGAGAACACGCGTGGCGCCGGCGATCATATCCAGAGAGAACGCGAATGTGCAGGCTACCAGAGCGATACTTACAAAGGTTACAAGCGCGTTTCCGCCCGCCGCCATCGCTACGTCGACGAAAGCGGAATCGGGATCCGCGTAGGAATTATAATCCGGATATACACACTGTCCGATAAAGGATGATGATACGAAGATAGCGGCCATGATCAGGCAGGACAGGATCGTGGAACGTGGCAGTGTCTTTTCCGGTTCTCTGATGTCCTCCGCCAGAGTCGTGATCGTGTCAAATCCCAGGAAGGAGAAGCACGCGATGGAGGTTCCCGCAAGGATCAGTCCGAAATCAAAGGTTTCAGGATTGACGAAGCCCTTGCTGGAAAGCCCGAGCCCTGTTCCGCTTCCGGCGGCGCCGAACGCTGAGAAGATGAACCACAGCATCGCGACGAATCCAAAGATCGTGATAATGTTGTTTACACTTGCGATACTCTTTACGCCCAGCAGGTTGATCACGCAGACAAACAGAATGGAGACCACGATGATCACATTGTAGTTCCAGGACGGGAACAGCTGCTGTGTGTAGATCGCCAGCATGATGTAATTCATCAGCGGGAAGAGAATATAGTCAAGCAGGATTCCCCAGCCTGTGATGAAGCCCGCGTACGGATGAATCGCGCTGCCGGCAAAGGTGTAGGATGAACCCGCGCGCGGGAACGCCGCGCCCATGCATCCAAAACTCCAGGCGGTAAATGTCATCGGAATGACGGCCAGTAAATAGCAGAGTCCCATGTGTCCCTGGGACAGCGGCATGATGACGCCCCACACTCCGGCGGGAGCGATCGGGAACATGACGCCGAGTCCGAAAAGGATACATGAGAACAATCCTATCTTCCTCCGGTTGGCCTTGATAGTATCGACCATTTTTTTCTCCTTTCTACTAATACAAATGATAAAAATGATATGAAACCATATTGAAAACTTTTGTTACATCACCCTGCAGATCAGCGTTTCCTGCCATCCGACGATGACGCGCCAGTATCCGCGGAGTTCTTCGTCCAAATCCGGGTCCCCCGTATCGACATACAGCGTCTGCTCCGGAAGCCCGTAGATTTTGGACGCCGCCGCGATGATCCAGATATTCTCCCGGCCGACGCGGCGGATGATATCCGGCGTCAGCTGCTGATTGCCCCGTCCGAAGATGTGTCCCTGCCCGCCGATGGCAGTCAGGATCAGCCTGCATTTTCCGCCTTCAACGATGCGCTGAAGAATATCGGCCGAGACGTCTTTGTCTGTCAGGACGCCGCCCCGCGCCACATCGATGCCAAGAAGCGTCCCGTCCAGGCCGAGCGCCTTTTTCAGGCTGAACACCGTGCTGCCCGCGCAGAGAATGAAGACTGTATCCTCATCCTCCCGGAGCATTTTCTCCCGGATCTCCTGGCAGATTCCCCCGATGTCATCATCGCTGCTGTGGGAGGCGGCTTTCGGATTCTGCATCCCCGCTCCGATGACGGGCACGTTCATGTATCCGTAAAGGGTGTCGCCGATCCTCCCCTTCCTGTACTCCTCTTCGTTCAGGTCGATGACCTCCGCCAGACGGACAGGGACGCGCGACGCTCCGATGAACGCGCTGATCAGCCTGCTGGCTGCTTCAGGGCTGGTGGCAAAAACGCCCGAGTGGATCTTGACCCCCGCCGGGATGCCGATCACCGGAACAGAATCGCCGATCGCGTTGAGCACGTTCCTGGCTGTCCCGTCGCCTCCCGCGAATACGATAAGTTCCGCGCCTTCTTCTTTCATGCGCGCGGCGGCAGCTTCTGTATCCGCAGCGGTGGTAATGGTGCTCAAGGATCCGTCCGCATCCTCAGCGGTGTCCGCTGCTTCAGCGCACGGGCCGGCAGAGCGGGTTTCGACCACGCGAAAGGGAAGCCCGAGGCTCTTTACGACGTCCTCTCCCATTTCGCCGGGACCGCAGAGAAGGAGTATATCCCGCCCAGTCTCCCTGCCGGTATCCTGCCCGGCGTTTCCGAGCAAAGACAGGGCTGCCTTTGCTCTCTGGCCGGCGCGCTTTACGGCGCCCTTCGACATCGCGAGCTTCTGTATTTCCTCCCCGTCGCTTCCTTTCAGCCCTGCCGGGCCGCCGATTCCCGCGATCGGGTTGATGATGAGACCGATCGTTTTTATTGCCTTCATTACGCTTACTCTATGCCGTAAACTTCCTTGTACTTTCTCCAGGTGCAGATGATCTTTTCAGGATCCTCTTCGTAGTAGTTTTTGATTCCGTGACACGGAGCGTTGTGCGGCGCCGTGCGGACGATATCAGGCGTCTCGTAGCATTCCTGCGCGATCTTGCTCATGATGGCGACGAACTCATCGATATCCTCCTTGGAAAAGCTGTCCGACGGCTCGAGCGTGAACGGTTCCGGAACGATATGCGGATGGTGGCTCTCCCAGTAGTGTTCACAGCCGTAGTCCACCATTCTGCGGAGCACATCCTCCGTGCCCAGGCCAGTATCCTTCTCCAGCTGCTCCCAGCTGTATCTGCACTGCTCGATCCTGCGCTTTCCTTCGCCGTAATACATGGTCACGCCCTTGATCTTTTCGATCTGGCTTACCATGTACTGGTTGTTCAGAACAGCGCACATGGCCGCTTCCCGGACGCCTTCGGGCCCCAGGCTTCTCAGCCACATATACGCTCTGAGCACCACCTGCGCGTTTCCGAAATAGGAACGCACCTGGCCGACCGAGCTTTCCCCGCCGTTCCAGTCAAGACCGAAGACTCCGTTCTCGTCCTTTGTAACACGCGGTACCGGCAGATAATCCTTCAGGAAATCGCGGGCGCCGACCGCGCCGCATCCCGGACCCATGCCGCCGTGCGGTGATGAGAATGTCTTGTGCAGGTTGTAGTGGATCAGGTCGAATCCGCATTCCCGCGCTCTGGTGATTCCCATGATGCCGTTGACGTTCGCCTGGTCATAAACAGCCAGCGCTCCGACGGCGTGCGCCGCGTCTACGTATTCCTTGATCTTCGGGTTGAAGATTCCTGTATCCTCCGGATTTGTAACGAATATCGCCGCGGTCTTTTCCGAGAGCGCCGCCTTGAACGCCTC